>JBDNHN010000459.1:0-2081 GCA_041688725.1 Gillisia sp. | reverse complement strand
GTTCTATTCCTTCCAGTCCAGGAGAGGAATTGACCTCCAGGATAAGTGGTCCACGGGAACTTTGCAGCAAATCTACACCAGCTACACCCAATCCCATGACTTTTGCCGCTTTTATGGCGGCATTTTCTTCCTCATCGGTAAGTTCAATAATGCTTGCTATTCCACCACGGTGAAGGTTGGACCTGAACTCGCCTTCTTTTCCCTGGCGTTTCATGGCCCCCACTACGTGACCATCTACTACCAAAACACGTATATCGGCTCCACCTGCTTCCTTGATGAATTCCTGAATAATTACCCGAGCTTGTAACCCGTTAAATGCCTCAATAACCGATTCGGCAGCGTTTTTGGTCTCTGCCAAAACCACACCTAAACCCTGAGTTCCTTCCAATAATTTAATAATCAATGGAGCTCCGCCTACGTGATCTATTACCTCGCCCACATTCTTGGAATAATTGGTAAAAACGGTTTTTGGCATTCCCAGGCGAGCCCGTGACAAGACTTGTAAACTCCTTAATTTATCTCTGCTGCGCACCAGTGCCTGTGATTCTGTGGTGGTAAAAACTCCCATCATTTCAAACTGACGCACTACCGCAGTTCCAAAAAAGGTGACCGAAGCTCCTATTCGGGGGATTACGGCATCGGCTCCTTCCAACATCTTACCCTTATAAAAAATAGAAGGGTGCTTTTTTTCAATGATCAAATTGCATTTCAAAGGATCGATAACTTCTATAGTATGATCTCGTTTTCTTGCAGCTTCCATCAGTCTCTGGGTGGAATAAAGATTGCTATTTCTGGAAATGATTTTTATGTTCATCTGCTTTTAAATTATAAGAAACGTCTATTAACTCGGGATCGACTAAAAATTTTTTGGTAAGGAATTTTCTTCCTATCAAAACCGGGAATCGCATTTCCTGCCGAGCTGACAAAGAAAGCGAAATTTTAAAAACCTTATCAAAAAGTATTATGGTAGATTGTACCTGGTAGCGCTTTTGAATAATTCCATTGCTGCTTTTTACAAACACAATATCATAATTTTTAAAAATAAACTCTTTTCCATTGTAAAGTGGGTGTTCTTCATCTAAAAATGTACAGTAAAGCTGGTCCTCTTTTTCTATGATATTATCACAGTGGATGGAGGAAGTATAGGCTCCCGTATCTATTTTGATCGAGATGTTTTCTAAATCTAATAAAGGGAAGTCTGCCTTTTCAAAACGGCCAATTACTATTTTTTCCATTCATGCAAGGTAATAAAATGATTAATTCATGTTTCTTATAAAAATCTTAATTATAAACATTTTAGAACGCACAAATATTTTTTTCAACTCAAACCCTGTTAAAAAAGAAAATTTCAAAACAAATAATTTAAATTTTAACATTAACAGGCAAGTCTTAATTTACTGCTCCGGAGAATATGTAATATCTTTGATGTAATGGAAACACCCGAAATAAAAATTCAAGTACAAACCTTACCCGAAAGTCCCGGGGTTTATGAATATTACGATAAAAACGGCAGAATTTTATATGTAGGGAAAGCTAAAAACCTTAAAAAAAGAGTTACTTCTTATTTTAATAAAAAGCATGACAGTAACCGGATTGAGGTAATGGTGAAAAAAATATCCGACATCAAGCATATTGTGGTGGCCACAGAAACCGATGCATTGTTGCTGGAAAACAATCTTATTAAAAAATATCAGCCGCGGTTTAATGTCATGTTGAAGGATGACAAGTCCTACCCCTGGATATGTATAAAAAACGAACGCTTTCCCAGGGTTTTCCCCACCCGCAGATTGATAAAAGACGGCAGCGAATATTACGGGCCGTACACCAATTTTAAAACGGTGAACACTCTTTTGGAATTGATCAAAGGTTTGTACCAGCTTAGAACCTGTAACTACGATCTTTCTTTAGATAAAATAAAAAATGACAAGTATAAAATATGTCTGGAGTATCATTTGGGAAACTGTAAGGGTCCTTGTGAAGCCAGGCAGACCGAGGCGGAATACAACACAAATATTGCAGCCATCCGGGAAATTGTAAAGGGGAATTTTAAAGAATCGCTTCAGCAATTTAGGGAGCAGATG
>JBDNHN010000458.1:0-6943 GCA_041688725.1 Gillisia sp. | reverse complement strand
TTATAAACATAAATTATTAATAAAATAAAGATAATTAAAATTTGAGCAATCTCATAAAATGAAATATTAAATTTTAATACCGACAAACATTTTATTTTATCTTAAAAATCAGCTATTTTTGCAAACTTGCTGAATATAGAAGATATGGGTGTTGAAACTTTTGGACTGGAAGAAAAGAAAAATGATAAAAAACTTTATGACTACCAACAGGTAGACATAGATAAGATATTTCAGGTAATAGATACTCACCCAAACCATTATAATTTATTGTACCAATTGCCTACCGGTGGTGGAAAAACGGTGATTTTTTCTCAAATTGTAAGAGAATATATTCAGCGCACAAATAAAAAAGTGCTCATTCTAACGCATCGTATCGAACTTTGTAAACAAACATCCAAGATGCTTTCTGAATTTGGGGTCCTTAATAAGATCATTAATTCCAAGGTTAAGGAATTGCCGGATCAGGAGGATTATATGTGTTTTGTGGCTATGGTTGAAACTCTTAATAACCGGCTGCACGATGATAAACTTGAAATTAACGATATCGGCCTTGTCATTATTGATGAGGCTCATTACAACTCCTTCAGGAAATTATTTAAATTTTTTGAAAAATGCTTTATTCTTGGAGTTACCGCTACGCCACTGAGTTCCAATATAAAACTCCCTATGAAGGACAATTACAGGGAGCTTATTGTGGGCGATTCTATTTTATCTTTAATTGGCAAAGGATTTTTGGCAAAAGCAATAGTATATTCTTACGATGTTGGATTGCAATCCCTGAAAGTTGGGATCAATGGGGATTATACGGTTAAATCTTCGGAAGAATTGTATTCCAACCTGAGCATGCAGGAAAAGTTGCTCAATACTTATTTGGAGAGATCTCACGGAAAAAAAACCCTGATCTTTAACAATGGGATCAATACTTCGAAAGAAGTATATGAAACTTTCAGAAACGCCGGGTATTCTATTCGTCATTTAGATAACACCACCAGCAAAGAGGATCGGAAACAAATCCTAAGATGGTTTAAACACACTCCTGATGCCATAGTTACCTCAGTGAGTATTCTAACTACCGGTTTTGACGAACCTTCCGTAGAAACTATTATTTTGAACCGCGCTACCAAATCCCTTACCTTATACTTTCAAATGATTGGACGTGGTTCCAGGGTACTTCCAAAGAAAGCTGAGTTTACGGTAATCGATCTGGGGAACAATGTCGTACGTTTTGGAAATTGGAGTGCTGCGGTAGATTGGAGACAGCTGTTTCGTTCTCCCGATTTCTATTTTGAAAACCTGCTGAGCGACGAAGAAATTGAACGGGAATTTAAATATGTAATGCCGCCCGAACTGAGAACTCAATTTGCCAAAAGTGCAGAAGTAGATTTTGATGTTGAGGCGGCCTATGATATCGTGATCAAAAAAGGTTTAAAATCTAAAACTGTTCTTGAATGGTCGATGGATCAGCACGTAAAAATGTGTTTTGAAAATAGTGATGATGTTTTTGATGCTAGG
Source organism: Gillisia sp. (assembly GCA_041688725.1). Lineage (GTDB taxonomy): Bacteria > Bacteroidota > Bacteroidia > Flavobacteriales > Flavobacteriaceae > Gillisia. The sequence goes on along the minus strand of JBDNHN010000458.1, from coordinate 5,431 downwards.
TTATTGGCAAAGGAATTAAAGGATGATATTGGTTCAAGGGTTAGGCAATTCTCCTATTGCATTAGCAAAAGCACCAAAAATTACCGGGAATGGCTGGAAGAAGATTACTCCAGAAAATTGCGCCAGCAGATCAATCAGGAATTTTTGTTGAAGACTAGTTAGTATTGAGATGTTAGAATATAGACTTTATAGATAAAAGAATTAAGTGGAAATGTTATTCTGAACAAGCAATGCCTTTTTTTGTCATTTGAACGAATCAATGTTTCATTGTCATCCTGAACGAGCTTTTGGGCGAGGAAGAATCCTTACTGTAAACGGTCTTAACGACAAATAACAAACATAAACAACAACTTGTTCTTTACCCTTTTTAACTTTTCTTGGTTGAGTGTCTAAATTTAACACCTATAAAAATATAGAATGACAAACAAAACGGTTAAACAAATAAACGAATCCCCAAATTCACAAATCCCGAACGAATATTTAACTGCCATAGATTTTCCTTTTGTTAGTTAAAAAATTATATTTGTTGAAAATCAATTAAATGGCTGGCAATTCCTTTGGAACACTATTTAAATTAACAACTTTTGGAGAATCACATGGAACTGCAATAGGAGGCGTGATAGATGGCTGCCCTGCGGGAATCTCCCTGAATCTGGATAAAATTCAGGAAGAACTCGATAAGCGCAGGCCAGGACAATCGGCCATTGTGACTCAACGAAAGGAGCCAGACACGGTAGAATTCCTATCCGGAATATTTGAAGGAAAAACCACTGGTACTCCAATTGGCTTCGTGATCCGGAATGCCAATCAAAAATCAAACGATTATTCCCATATCAAAGATGCTTACAGGCCTTCCCACGCCGATTATACCTATGATGAAAAATATGGGGTTAGGGATTATCGCGGCGGCGGGCGGTCTTCCGCACGTGAAACAGCTTCCAGGGTTGTGGGAGGTGCAATTGCAAAACAGCTAATTCCCGAAATTTCTTTTATTACCTATACGGCTTCGGTTGGGGATATAAGATTAGAAAAAGATTATAAAGACATCGATTTTAATTTAATCGAATCCAACCCGGTACGTTGTCCGGACCCTTCTTTGGCAGAAAAAATGGAAGCTTATATCCGTGAGATCCGCTCTCAAGGCGATACTGTAGGTGGAACCGTGAAATGCGTGATTAAAAATATGCCTAAGGGATTGGGAGAACCGGTTTTTGATAAACTTCACGCCCAATTAGGCAAAGCCATGCTTTCAATAAATGCGGTTAAAGGATTTGAAATTGGAAGCGGATTTGAAGGAACTAAACTCAAAGGAAGCAAGCACAACGATTTGTTTAATACTGATGGTTCTACTGTCACAAATTTAAGCGGTGGAGTTCAGGGCGGAATTTCAAACGGAATGGATATTTACTTCAGTGTAGCTTTTAAACCGGTTGCAACTATAATGCAAAAACAGCAATCTATCAATTCAAAAGGTGAAGAGGTTGAAATTCAAGGAAAAGGAAGGCATGACCCTTGTGTGGTACCCCGGGCCGTTCCTATTGTGGAAGCGATGGCAGCCTTGGTGATCGCCGATTTCTGGCTTCAGAATAAAATATCCAAAATATAATTTCAAATTGCTGAAAAATATATAGAATGAAAAAATTAGCACTGCATTGGCAGATTTTAATAGGAATGGCAACCGGAGTGATCTTCGCACTTATCCTGACCAGATTTAATTGGGGTCCCGGATTTGTAAGTGACTGGATCAAACCATTTGGGAATATCTTTATCAATGCCCTTAAATTAATTGCAGTACCGCTAATTTTAGCATCCCTTATCAAAGGAATTTCCGATTTAAAGGATATTTCCAAACTCTCCAAAATGGGATTGCGCACAATTGTTACTTATGTCATTACAACAGTAATCGCCGTTTCTATAGGCTTAACTCTGGTAAACCTTATTGAACCCGGAAAGACAATTACCGAAGAAACCCGTACTGATCTCATCTCCAGTTATGAAACCGATGCATCTATTACAATTGAGGATGCCCGTCGTCAAAAAGATGTAGGGCCGCTTCAAGCCCTTGAAGACATTGTGCCGAGCAATATTTTTGCGGCAGCCAGTGATAATGCCAGTATGTTACAGATTATATTTTTCGCGATATTTTTCGGAATAGGACTGATTCTTATTCCCGAGGCAACCGCCAAACCGGTAAAAGACTTTTTTGACGGCTTTAATGAAGTTATCTTAAAATTAATTGACCTTATCATGCTTGCGGCGCCTTATGGGGTGTTTGCCTTACTGGCTTCATTAGTGGTGGAATCACCCAGCACCGATCTGTTCGCAGCCCTTGGAATGTATGCTATTACAGTAATTTTAGGCCTTCTCCTAATGATAGGCTTTTACGTTTTGATTGTTTGGATCTTTACAAAAAACACTCCTAGATTTTTTATTAACGGAATAGCTCCTGCTCAGCTATTGGCTTTTTCAACCAGTTCCAGTGCGGCTACGCTGCCGGTAACTATGGAAAGGGTTGAGGAGCATCTGGGAGTACATGAGGAAGTTGCAAGTTTTGTGCTTCCCATTGGCGCCACGATCAATATGGATGGAACCAGCCTTTATCAGGCGGTAGCTGCAGTATTTATCGCGCAGGCCTTTGGAATGGATCTTTCAATGGGAGCGCAGCTGGGAATTATTGTCACTGCAACCCTTGCATCCATTGGCTCGGCAGCCGTACCGGGAGCAGGAATGGTGATGTTGGTAATTGTGCTTGCACAGGCTGGAATTCCCGAAGCAGGATTGGCACTCATTTTTGCCATAGACCGGCCACTTGATATGTGTAGGACTACAGTAAATGTTACAGGAGACGCGGCAGTAACCTTGGTCATAGCAAAATCTGTAGATAAAATGGGTCCGCCAAATATTAAAAATTGGGACGATAATTATAAGAAAGAAGAACAAAAAGCCTAATCCAAAAACTTAGCTTTTAACTCTCGAGTTGGGATCATACAGGCATCTTTTTTTCCGAACCATTTATAACGGTTGTTGGCGATAAGGTCGTAAATGCCATTGCGAATCACCTCGGGAAAAATAGAAAGGTAGCTTAAAAATGAATATCCGCCGGAGAGATCCTTTGAAATTTCCAGTGCTGCAGTAGATTTTTGAAAGTAGGCCACCCCTGGTTCAATCAAAACTATGGAGTCAATAACTTTAGGGTCTATCCCCCGTTTTGAGGTAAGTTCTTTGCCGATTTCACTCTGTAATGATGCAAAGCGAAATACATCTTTTTTATCGTGCTCAATGATAAAATTTACCGCATTGTTACACAAATTACAAACTCCGTCAAAAAGGATAATTTTTTTATCTTTTGGTAATTTCATAAGTTAATTTATAACACTTATCAAGTTAAGGTTTTAGTGATTAATTGAAATGTTATGTTTACTTTATAAATCAAAGTATTCTATTTCTTCTTTTTCATGGCCTGCACCAATTCCAACTGATCCAAAGAAATATTGGTAGTAAACATTCCGTAATTTACTATAGCCTTTCCCTTTTCAATAATATCAATAGACCCAACGGCCCTGCCATTTTCCATACGCACGCGGTCGCCAACATGTAAAGGATATTTTGGCTTATTGGCCTCATTTTGCTTTTCAATTTCTACTTTTTTCTTTTCTACTTTCTTGCGCTCCCTTATTACCTCTACTTTTTTTCCCGCTTCTTCAACGACTTTCTTCTCCTTTGCTTTTTTGACCTTTATTACTTTAGGAGACTCTTTCTTGCGTTTGGAATTTTCAATCTCAACAATTTTCATGAATTCCCCTATCAGATCTTTCTTTTTCTTATTGTCAAAATATTTTTCGCTGAGATCATTTATTTTATGACCAAGATAAATCAGCCGCTGGTTGCTGTCAAATAATTCCTGATAACTTTCCAGTTTTTGCTGGATCCTGAGATTAGTATCTTCGAGTTTTTCCTTTTGCTCAGCGGTTTTTAGTTCTTTCGATTTTAATGAATCGGTTGTTTTCTGAAGTTTACTGCGTTCCTTTTGAAGATCGGCAATACTTTTATCAAAACGGATCTTTCCGCGTTCTACCTTTTTCTTGGACCGGTTGATCAGGCTGTATGGAATTCCGTTTTTTTGCGCTACTTCAAAAGTGAATGAACTTCCGGCTTCTCCCAGTTGCAATTTGAACAGGGGTTCCAGAGTTTTGGAATCGAACATCATATTGGCATTGGTCATATTGGGCAACTCGTTGGCCTGCATTTTCAAATTGGCGTAATGAGTCGTCAGGATCCCGAAAGATTCCCTTTCATAAAATACTTCCAAAAAGGTTTCTGCAAGCGCACCTCCCAATTCCGGATCACTCCCGGTTCCAAATTCATCGATTAAAAAGAGGGTTTTATCGTCACATTTCCGAAGGAAATAATTCATATTCTTTAACCGGTAACTATAGGTACTCAGGTGATTCTCAATAGATTGATTGTCGCCAATATCAGTTAGGATTCTGTCGAATAAACACATCCTGCTGTATTCGTGAACAGGTATTAATATCCCGCTTTGCAACATTAATTGTAACAGTCCTACTGTTTTCAGGGTAATACTTTTCCCGCCTGCATTTGGTCCGGAAATAACAATGATCCTGTTGTTCTTAGACAATTCTATGCTCTGCGGAAAAGTTTTTTCCCCGTTTTTTTGGTTGTTCCGGAGAAGCAGGGGATGGTAGGCGTCTGTTAATGACAACTCCCTCTCTTTGGTGATTTTTGGTAAAAGACCTTTGATTTCCCTTGCATATTTTGCCTTTGCCGAAATCACATCTATATCGCTCAGCAATTCCTGGTATTCGGTTAGCAATTCGCGAAATGGGCGCAGAAAATTGGTGAGTTCCTTTAAAATCCTGTTGACTTCCTCCGTTTCCTCATATTGCAAGTTGTTGAGTTCCCGAGTATGATTTAAGGTAGCTTCCGGTTGAATGTAAACGATGCTTCCGGTTTTGGAACTGCCTAAAATGCCGCCTTTCACCTTTTTTCGATACATGGCTTTTATCGCCAAAACCCTGATGTTTTCAACCACACTTTCCCGGATCTCATCTAAATACCCATACCCGTTATATTTTGAAAGGGCGCTGGCAAAACTGGAATTTATTTTTCCCTTAACCTGGTTCATTGCTCTTCGGGTATGGAGCAGGGTGGGAGAAGCCTCATCTTTCACCTCCCCAAAACGATTTATTATTTCATCAATTTTTTCATTGATGGTCTTAGTATAGGTAATAGGCTCGGTGGTTTCGTATAAACTTGGATAAAGCTCACTGAATTTATTAAAAAACCGGATCTGAGTATTTGAAGTTTCGGATAAACTTGAAATCTTTTTAAAACTCCCAACTTCCAAAATTGAATTTTCAATTCCCAGCATTTTTATTTCCTGGTGAATACTGTCAAATCCATGGTTGGG
>JBDNHN010000457.1:0-2317 GCA_041688725.1 Gillisia sp. | reverse complement strand
CAGGCGATCACTAAAGGAATTTTTTTATTGTGGAGAACAGATTTCAGGCCTTTATCTACAGCCCTGAAGTATCTAAAAATTTCGTTTTTCTTATTATTGTCAGCACCGCTGTGACCGTGATACCCGGTATTTTCCTCGCCTTGTTGTTGTGGTCTTGATTGAAGCGTCTTTTCTTTAAAATCAAATCCAACGCGTTCCTCCAACCTGGAAGGGATGAGATCCTCTACGTACAAAACGCCAATACTGTGTTGAGTCGCTTTATATAAGGCTACGTCCTCTAATTGTAATGAAAGAAGATAAAACCTGTCATCATCTTTAAGAATGGGTATCAGGGGCTTAATGTAAAATTCCTTAGAGATATAATGATATTCCTCAAAATTGATGGGAAGAGTATATTTATCAAAAAAACCATCCGCAGAAAAAACAGCTAATCCATCAGATTGGTGGCGCCAAAAATCCTTATCCTGCAATAACTCTTCTATTGGTTTTCCAATATTTTTTATCTTTTCAGCCGAAAGACCTTTTTTTTCAAGTTGCTTCTTGATCTCATTCCATTTCGATTTCAGATTAATCCGGTTTTTTCCCTCCAAAACCTCATGTCCGGCACGTTGAGTTGGAATAAAAATCGAAACACAAACCTCATTTGTAAACAGTGACAATTTATCAAATTCCTTTTGACTCATTAATTCCATGACGTCCTTTTTTTCTAGTTATTACAGTATCAATTTACGCCTAATTGCCTTAAATTCAAAGGATAAATTGCTCGTGGAGTGCTAAATCTTTCCTAATAAATAGGAGACTAAACAGAACTTAAAGTCTAAAGTACTGAGATTAAAAAGGAAAAAATGAAATGGACTCATTTATTAACCCTTTAAAAAATCGAACTTGACTATAAATTAAAACCTATAATTTGGATAGATAAAAAAAGAACCTCTTGAATAGATTTGAAGTTAAAATTAATTCAATTCTTCAAATGGTTCAATATGGATCAAGACATCTGCAATTTCAGGCAATTCAGATAACAACCGATCTTTGACCCTATGTGCGATATTATGTCCTTCCCTGACAGTAATTCCGGCATTTACAGCGACGTGTAAATCTACGTGAAAAGTCATTCCGGCTTTACGAACAAGGCATTTTTCAGTTTCCTTTACACCGGAAACTTTTTCAGCTTCTTTTCGGATATTTTTGATCATATCACCATACATATGTTCATCCATAACTTCTCCCAATGCCGGCCTGAGGATTTGATATGCGTTGTACAATATAAACCCGGAAGCCAACAAGGCTGCCCAGTCATCTGCAGATTCATAACCTTTTCCCAAAAATAAAGCGATGGAAATTCCTATAAAAGCCATTAGGGAAGTTATGGCATCGCTTCTGTGGTGCCAGGCATCTGCTTTAAGCGCGGTGCTTTTTGTCTCATCACTTTTTTTGGAAACTACCTTATAAAAAAATTCCTTAATTACTACAATTACGGCCAATACAATAAGGGTGTATGGCTCGGGAATCTCATGCGGAGTTTGGATATGTTCAATACTTTGGTAAGCGATCACCGTGGCAGAAGCCACCAAAAACCCGACAATGGCAAATGTAACCAACGGCTCTGCTTTCCCATGACCATAAGGATGATTGGCATCCGCGGGTTTATTTGCATATTTCAAACCAAGAAGCACAAAGATAGATGAAAATACATCGGTGGTAGATTCAATTGCATCGGCAATAAGAGCGTAGGAATTTCCAAAAATCCCAGTAATTCCTTTGGCAATAGCAAACAAAGTATTTCCAAGAATACTAAACCAGGTAGTTTTGATCGCTTCTTCAAAATTGGAATTCATAAAAATTTCGTTGAATTTTAAGAGAGTCAAAATTACAAGCTAATCCTATAAAAATCAAACAATCCAAGAAAAAATACTTTGGAACTAAATCTTGATAATTATAACTATTTTAAAATATATACACTACCACCAAACTACAAATGCACGCTCGAACTGCCTTCTATTTATCCTGATCCAAAGAAGAGGGGATTTTTTCTGAAGAAATAATTCCTCGATACTTTCTTTTATTACAGAATATGAAACCCAATTTTCACCATATTTTGGATCTATGGACCAATCTTGTTTTTTTGGCGCTAAAAATTGAAACCTGCCATAATCGGTTTCTGTAAATTCCTCAGAATGTAACCAAAATCCTGAAATACATTGATTGTTGATATGCTCAAATCCCTTGTTTTTAAAGTTTTTCGGAATAAATAAATTAGCCTTAAAACATACTTCCTGCTGAATTTTCTCAGACTGCAGGTTTAATTCTGAAAGAT
>JBDNHN010000456.1:0-14336 GCA_041688725.1 Gillisia sp. | reverse complement strand
TTTTGGCTGTATATAAACAAGGTTCTTCGCATTGTAATTCATCAATAATGCCTGCCTGAAGAAATCCAGGCAATACAACAAGAAACTTTTCTGGGTTTCACGCCCAATTCCTGCTATTTCTTCGCTCCAGCTTATTAAGTCGAGAATGGCAGCTGCATTTCCCTTTGCTTTAAACGCGTTTCTTATCCAGGTTATAAACCAGGTTTCAAACTGCTCGTCCCCTGTATCATTTTTTAAAATATTAAGTGCCTGGGCATAATTTCCATTTGCCTGAATTGCAATTTTTTTAGCGGTTCGCAAATCAAAATTGTTGGTTAATCGTAATTTTTCAGCAATAACCGATTCAGATAATGGGGGAAACCTTAAAATCTGACACCTGGATCTTATGGTTTGAATAATTTGTTCTTCATCTTCGGCAATTAAAATAAAGAGGGTTTTATTTGGCGGTTCTTCAATTAATTTTAAAAGTTTATTGGAGCAGGCGGCGTTCATTTTTTCTGCCATCCAAATTATCATTACCTTGTATCCGCCTTCATAGGATTTTAAAGATAATGACTTTACAATTTCCTGAGCTTCATCTACCCCAACTTGGCCTTGTTTGTTTTCTATGCCTAATTTTTGATACCAGTCAAACAAACTTCCGTAAGGTTCCTCATTTAAAAACTCCCGCCAGGAATCCAAAAAATTATTGGAAACCGGGTGCGATTTTATCTTATCGGTTGTCGCAACAGGAAAAGCGAAATGAAGATCGGGATGTGAAAGTTTGTTAAACTTTAAATTGCAGGCCTGATTGCCGGAATTGTTTTCGGAATTGGAATTGCCGCATAAAATATATTGCGAATAAGCAATTGCCATAGGAAGCAATCCTCTGCCGTGATTTCCAATGAATAATTGAGCATGCGGAATACGGCCCCTATCTGCAGTAGCGGTTAAGTGATTTTTAATATGTTGGAGGCCTAAAACTTCAGAAAAGAGCATAAGCAAAGATAAAATTAATCTTCACTTTTAGTTCTTCAGAAAAAATTATATTTGCGATATACAACCTGCTGAAGAAATGCCAATTAAGAAAAACTGAATATCTTTATATAATCTCCATTATTATGGAGATTGATGCAAGGTTTATAATGGAATTTTATTTAAACGATAAGAACAATAAAAAGATAAATATGAAAACTATAGACGATTATAATTTCAAGAATAAACAAGCCCTGATTCGCGTAGATTTTAATGTGCCAATAGATCAAGATGGAAATGTTACCGATGCAACCCGGATCGAAGCTGCAAAACCTTCAATTATAAAGGTGCTGGAAGATGGCGGCAGTGTGGTTTTAATGTCACACTTGGGAAGGCCAAAAGGCAATGAATCAAAATATTCCCTGCAACAAATTGTAAGCAAAGTTTCTGAAGTTATTGGGGTAGAAACTAAATTCGTAAATAACTGTGTTGGGGAAGTAGCCGAAAATGGGGCAAAAAATCTTCAGCCAGGCGAAGTGCTTCTACTTGAAAATTTAAGATTCCATAAAGAAGAGGAAGAGGGAGATCCGGATTTTGCCAAAAAACTTTCAAAATTAGGGGATGTTTATATAAATGATGCATTTGGGACTGCTCACAGGGCTCATGCATCTACAACGGTAGTTGCGCAGTATTTTAAGGAAAAATGCTTTGGATACCTATTGAAAATGGAAATTGAAAGCCTTAATAAGGTATTGAAGTCGGCCGAGAAACCTGTTACTGCAATTTTAGGAGGAGCCAAGGTTTCTTCAAAAATCACCGTGATCGAGAATATTCTGGACAAGGTGAATCATTTAATAATTGGTGGAGGTATGGCATTTACCTTTATTAAAGCCCGTGGCGGTAAAGTTGGAAGCTCGCTGGTTGAAGACGACAAGCAGGAACTGGCACTTGATATCTTGAAAATGGCCAAAAAGAAGGGAGTGGAAATTCACTTACCTGTGGATTCTGTGATTGCCGATAGTTTTTCTGAACTTGCCGATACCGACATTACCTCAACAGATAATATTCCTGACGGCTGGATGGGACTGGACGCGGGGCCGAAAACAATTGAACAATTCTCCAATATAGTTTCCAAATCCAAAACCATTCTTTGGAACGGGCCAATTGGTGTTTTTGAAATGGATGCATTTGCCAATGGCACTATCAAATTAGGTGAGGCAATTGCGGAGGCTACAAAAAACGGTGCGTTTTCACTTGTAGGAGGTGGCGATTCGGTTTCTGCAGTTAAAAAATTCAACCTGGATGGCCAAATGAGCTATGTTTCCACTGGTGGTGGGGCGATGTTGGAAATGCTGGAAGGAAAAACCTTACCCGGAATTCAAGCAATTTCTGAAGTTTAGGTACGAAAATGGGTTTATTTGCGTTCTATACAATTATGTAAAAGTAATATCAAATTCCACATTGGTCAATTAAAGTAATAGCTTCTAATTCTTGTTGATTACCTGGAGAACGGTAATTATTAGAAACAGATTGTTGGCCCGGTTAAATTTTATTTAAATGAAAAATACAGTCTATTTCCTGATGTTGTTCAGTTTTTTGGGAGCCTTCGCACAAAAAACGACCAGACAAACAGGTAAAGCCACACAGGAACAGGCTGAAAAGGCCAATTTTAGAGTGCAGATTTTTCAAAAAGCAGATAGTAGCAATATTAAATTGATCAATCCTGATCCGGAGTTTAAAAACCGGTTGCCAATTTCGGCTAAAATAAATAAGGTTGACATTCAGGATTTAAAAGATCTGCCCAAAGCTGCAGTTATGGATTCTGTTTGGAAATCGGAACTGTTGAATTCCGATTTATTTGAAAAAATGCACAGGGAAATACTCGAACAGGATTATTCTGAAGTTGTCTACAAAGAATTACCAACTGATACCCTTAAGGCAAGATTGAAAAAATTAAATGCCAGGACGCCCTTCAATGTGGAATATAACCCGATTTTAGAAAGCGTTATAAAGTCTTATTTGAAACGCAATAAGAAATCCATGGAGCGCTTAATGGCCTTAAGCGAGTATTATTTTCCAATGTTTGAACAACAATTGGATCGCTATGATATTCCTTTAGAAATAAAATATTTGGCTATTGTAGAATCGGCTTTAAATCCTCGGGCAAAATCCCATATGGGAGCCACAGGTTTATGGCAATTTATGTTCGCGACGGGGAAAATGCATGGTTTGGATGTGAGTTCCTACGTCGATGAGCGAATGGATCCAATCATGGCAACCGAGGCAGCTGCCCAATATCTTGCCAGATTATACCGAATTTTTGGCGATTGGGACCTTGTACTGGCATCCTATAACTCCGGTCCCGGAAACGTTTCCAAAGCCATCCGCCGAAGCGGGGGATCTACCAGTTATTGGGATTTACGATCTTATTTGCCACGGGAAACTGCCGGATATGTCCCGGCTTTTTTGGCTACTTTATACTTATTTGAATATGCCAAAGAACACGATTTTCAACCTAACAGGCCTGATATTGCATTTTTGGAAACAGATACCCTTCGCGTAAAACAAATGTTGAGCTTTGACCAAATTTCTTCGGCAACCGGAGTAGATAAGGAAATGCTTCAGTTTTTAAATCCCAGTTATAAACTGGATATTATCCCATTTGTTGAAGATGAAGATTACGCACTTAGGTTGCCAAGGCAAAGTGTAGGATTGTTTGTAAACAACGAAGATGTTATTTATAATTTCGCAAAAACAGAATTGGTTGAAAAAGAAAAAGAACTGCCCAAAAATATAATCGCGGAAGATAAAATAAGATATAAGGTTAAAAGCGGAGATTATCTAGGTAAAATTGCTCAAAAATACGGAGTAAGGATCAGCAATATTAAGAGATGGAACAACCTCAGGGGCAATAATTTAAAAATTGGTCAATATCTTACAATATATTCCGGAAAGTCTGTAAGCCTTAGCGCAACTTCCAGCGATAAAAACAACACTTCTAACAATGTAAAATCATACACCGTTAGAAGTGGAGATTCATTATGGAGTATTTCAAAAAAATTCCCTGGCATAACGGTACAGAATTTGAGGAGTTGGAATAGTATGACCAGTACAAACCTCAAACCAGGCACGGTCTTAAAACTTTCAAAGAGTTAGGCCGAATTTTTTTAAATACTTTTTATGAAGAATATATTTTTTTTGACCGTATTATTAGCTTCATTGCTTGTTGGTTGTGATAATTCTGAAAGCGCCAACAAAATCATCCTTACCGAATCCTCAGGTAATATCAACAATATTTCAGTGGTGGTGGAGAATGAAATGTGGGAAAACTCTGTAGGGGAAGCTCTTAGAAAATCACTGGCAGCACCGGTAGACGGTTTACCACAGGAAGAGCCTTTGTTTTCTTTAAATCAAATGCCGCCGGAAGCATTTAGCGGTTTTGTCCGGAAAAATAGATTGTTCGTAAAAATTGAAGGCAAAAAAGCTGCCAATTTTAAAATATTTACAAACCCATTTGCACAACCACAAACAGGGGTTTTGATTACAGGACAGAATTCTGAGGAGATTATAGCTCAAATCAACAAATATTCTGACAGTATTGTGGGGATTTTAAAAATCACTGAAATCAAAGAAAAACAACGGCGAATCAGTAAATCCTTAAAAGATGATGCAAATCTTCAAAAGCTATTTGGGGTTTCATTAAAATTTCCAACGGCTTACAGATATGCTATTGAAGATGAAGATTTCTTTTGGATCAGAAAGGATATTCCCAGGGGGAACATTGAAATAATGATATACCAGGTGCCGCTTAGCGCCTTAGATAACAATACAAATGTGGTTGCCAATATTATAAAAATGAGGGATTCTATAGGGAAAGCCCATATTCCGGGCCCTGTAAATGGGAGTTATATGATCACTGAAGAAGCTTATGCTCCTTATTTATTTGATTCGGAAATAGACGGGAAATTTGCCTATGAAACTAAGGGAACCTGGGAGGTAAAAAACGCGTTTATGGCAGGACCATTTATTAATTATGCAATAAGGGATACTGCGAACAACAGGTATATTATTTTGGAAGGATTTGCATTTTCTCCGGCATCAGCTAAACGGGACAATATGTTTGAGCTGGAAGCAATTTTGAAATCGGCAAAAATAAATTAGAACAAAAAAAGCCCAATGAAAATTGGGCTTTTTTTGTTCTAATTTATTTTTTCTCCTTGAAATTGGTATCATTTTCTTTTGGAAATTCATCCTTTTTCTCATCTTCCTTGGAGGCGTCTTTAAATTCTTTTATTCCACTTCCCAAACCTCTCATTAATTCGGGGATTTTACGGCCACCAAACAACAAAAGAATAACTATCACAATTAATATAATTTGTGGAGCCCCAATAACCAATGGTAAAAATAATGTGTTCATAAAATGAAGTTTCAGAATACAAACTTAGTAAGAAATCGCTAATATATACGATTATAAACAATAAAATAGTATAAAATTAACTTTATGCTATCTTTGTTATAGCACAAATTAATATGGCTAAAGAAAAAAAAGACAATAAAAAATTCGCCAAAAAGTTACTCCACAAATACCGGTTGGTAATTTTAAATGAAGACACCTTTGAAGAACGGCTTTCGTTTAAATTGACCAAACTAAATGTGTTTGTGGCGGTAGGCCTTGGCATCATTATTCTAATTTCAGGAACCACCTTTTTAATAGCTTTCACTGGCTTAAAGGAATATATTCCGGGATATTCCTCGGCCAACCTAAAAAAGCAGGCTACAGAGCTGGCCTATAAAACCGATTCCCTTCAAACGGCCTTGATGTTGAACAATCAATATTACGAATCTATTAGGAAAGTACTCACCGGAGATTTGGAACCCATGATTTTAAACAGGGATTCCCTGGTAAAGTTCAGGCAAAAGGATACTTCCTTATATGATTTAAGTTCTTCAAGAGCAGACTCTCTCTTAAGAGAAGAAGTTGCACAGGAGGATAAATACAATGTATTGGAAACCGCAGGGACTCAAATGGAATTTACTTTATTTCCACCTGTTAAGGGCACAATTTCAGAAAAATACGATCTAAAAAGCAGACATTATGCAGTTGATGTGGTATTAGCTAAAAACGCCCCTGTAAAGGCTACGGCAGATGGCCGTGTGATCTTTTCAGAGTGGAGTGCAGCAACAGGACATGTAATGATCATTGAACACAATTATGGCTTGCTCTCAGTTTATAAACACAATTCATCACTTACCAAAGAGCAGGGCGATTTTGTGCGCTCCGGGGAAGTAATTGCCCTTGCGGGTTCTTCCGGCGAGTTAAGTACCGGACCGCACTTACATTTTGAGTTATGGAAAGATGGAAACCCTGTGAATCCATCAGATTATATTGATTTTGAATAAACCTATATGTCTATAAAAGCCTTTTCGGCAAAACTATTTGCCAATTACATTCGTAATAAAATTGACCAATGGGCATCCCACCCGGAAGAAGCCCAAAAACAGGTCTTTGAAAACCTGTTGAAAAAGGCCGAAAACACCCTTTTTGGAAAAGATCACGATTTTAAAAATATAAAAAATTACCAGGATTTTGCCAAAAAGGTTCCAATCAGGGATTATGAAGAGTTAAAGCCTTATGTAGATAAAATGGTTTCCGGAGAGCCGGATATACTTTGGCCGGGAAAACCATTGTATTATGCAAAAACCTCGGGAACAACCAGCGGCGCAAAATATATTCCCCTCACCAAAGAGTCAATGCCAACCCATATTAATGCTGCCAGAAATGCTATTTTATGTTACATCAACGATACCGGCACTGCGGAATTTGTAGATGGCAAGATGATCTTTTTACAGGGAAGCCCGGAATTGGATGATAAGAATGGGGTGAAACTTGGCCGCCTTTCCGGAATTGTAGCGCATTTTGTACCGGGATATCTTCAAAAAAACAGGATGCCCAGTATGGAAACCAATTGCATTGATGATTGGGAAACCAAAATTGATGCGATTGTAGAAGAGACAAAAAATCAGGACATGACCGTGATAAGCGGAATCCCATCATGGGTTCAGATGTATTTTGAACAGCTTCAGGAAAATACGGGAAAAAAGGTAGGCGAGTTGTTTAAAAACTTTAACCTGTTTATTTACGGAGGGGTAAATTACGAACCATACAGGGCTAAATTTGAAAACCTGATTGGAAGAAAAGTGGACAGCATTGAATTATACCCGGCCTCCGAAGGCTTTTTTGCCTTTCAGGACAAGCAAAATGAAAAGGGAATGCTGTTATTGCTGGATTCTGGAATTTTTTACGAATTTGTAAAAGCGGAAGAATTTTTTGAGGAGGACCCGAAACGCCTAACGATTGGAGAAGTTGAAGCTGGAGTAAATTATGTGATGATCATTTCTACCAGTGCAGGATTGTGGGCATATAATCTTGGTGATACAATTCAGTTTACCTCATTAAAGCCTTATCGGGTGATAGTTTCGGGGAGGATCAAACATTTTATTTCAGCATTTGGAGAGCATGTAATAGCAAAAGAGGTGGAAATGGCTATGCAGGAAGCCACCGAAAAAACAAATGCCAGAATTACCGAATTTACAGTAGCTCCACAAATTACTCCGGAAGGCGAAGAATTGCCGTTCCATGAATGGTTTGTGGAATTTGAAAAAGAACCTGGTGATATGCAAGAATTTATATTGATATTAGACAAAGCCCTTCAACAGCAAAATTCGTATTATTTCGACTTAATAAATGGGAAGATCCTTCAGCATCTGAAGATCAATAAAATTCCCGTAAACGGATTTCAGCAATACATGAAATCCATAGGGAAGCTGGGAGGACAAAATAAACTCCCAAGACTGTCCAACGACCGAAAAATTGCTGATGAATTGGAAAAAATTAAAACTTAGTAGAAGAGAATGGGAAATATAAAACTAATGGGAAGAACCCGGGCACAGGAAAGCACAAATGCAATAGAACGTATGTACATTACTATGCGACATTTGTTTAATAGGGGCTTCTATAAACCAATGGGTATTTCCGGAGAAACTCTGCGCGAATCTCTTTTAAGCCTTAGACCCGAAATTTATGGTTCCATAGCTGAGGAAAAGGTAGAACTCAACGGACTTTTATATGTAATAGACAGGCTTCCAAAGGGAATTGAGGAGTGCACCTTTATCAATTTAACAAGTGAAGAAGGATATGCTAATTCTCATTTTAAACCTATAATCCCTCCCAAAAGAAGAAGAAATTGTTACCGCATAGACGAAGAACAAATGAATATTGAAGTTACCCGGGGACGATCGGAAATTTATGATATCCTTACTCATTTAACCTTCTTATTTATGGAGTCGCATAAAATAATGCGCAAAATTATTACAGAGGAAGAAGGCAGCTATACCAGAGATTGGATCAAACTGGAAGAAGCAGTTTTAAAGAAGGAACTCAGCCAGATAGAACGCGAAATAGCGCTTTCCCATACAGCCAACATCCTGGGAAGAACCTTTAAGGAAGTTTCTTCTATTTATTCAAAATTCATGCTTTCCGAAAATGAGGAGCGATTTTTACATATTATTTATTGGCTTGGGAAGTTAGCAATAGAGGAAACCGTTAACAATAATAAGCGTGTTGTAAATTTTAGCCCGGTACTCAGGGAGCGCCTTGGGCATCATATTTACGGTGAAATTTGGGCAGATTCCGTAAAGCAGCAATTGTTGGAAAACAATTTAATGCACCGGCCAATTCATATTATTAGCGCAAATATGCACTCTGTGATGAACGCTTTGTTTGCTCCCGAAGCCTTGAAAGCGGAATCAAAGAAAAAGAATCCATTAAAGATCTATGAGGATCTAAGCAATAACGGCAATGGAGAATTGCAAAACAAAGTCATGAAAGTAGCTTTGGAAAACGGAATGAAATTTATTGAAGATACCAGCGGGACAAATATCGACATACAAATTTTTGATACAGCCAAACTTAAAAATGGCTTCAGAAATCTCAACTTTAAGGATAAAACTGAAGAGGAAAAACCCGTGATCGTGGTTATGGATTACGCCTTTGGGGAACAAGCCTATGAAACTTTGGAAGAGTTGTTAAAGCCCTACAATTTCGAAAAAAACGAGATCCATTTAAATGTGGTTTCCATTTCAATCATGGGAAAAGCCGGGATTCTGGATGGTGGTAAAGGAGATATTATGATCCCTTCCGCCCATTTATTTGAAGGTACGGCAGATAATTATCCCTTTTACAATGAACTCCAGAAATCAGATCTGGACGGCAACGGAATAAAGGTTGTAGATGGCACAATGATAACAGTGTTGGGGACTTCGCTGCAAAATAAGGATATTTTAAAATTTTTCCAAGAATCTACCTGGAACGTGGTTGGACTTGAAATGGAAGGGGCACATTACCAAAAGGCAATTCAGGCAGCCTCCAGGTTACGCGGAAATATAAGTGAAAATGTAAAAGTGAGATATGCCTATTATGCCTCAGATAATCCATTGGAATCGGGAAGCACTTTGGCTTCAGGAGGTTTGGGAACTGCCGGGGTAAAACCTACCTACCTGATCACAGAAAAGATCCTGGAACAAATATTCAACTCATAAAAGAACTATGCAATTTCATAAAACGCCTTTACAAGATTGTTTATTAATTATACCAGAAGTGTACAACGATCATCGCGGTTTTTTTTTGGAGACTTATCATAAAAGGAAATTTTTTGAAGCCACAGGGCTTGAAATCGAATTTGTGCAGGATAATCAATCGGTTTCAAAGCGAGGGGTTTTGCGGGGTTTGCATTTTCAGTTTGGGGAATTTGCCCAGGCCAAACTGGTTCAGGTAATTCACGGGGAAGTTATGGATGTGGTGGTAGATTTAAGGCCTGATTCACCTACATTTAAAAAAAACCACAAAATTATTTTGAATGATCAAAACCATCATCAGTTATACATTCCTCAGGGTTTTGCACACGGATTTATAAGCCTTTCTGAAACTGCTGTTTTTTCATACAAATGCGATAGATTTTATTCACCCGGCACAGAATCCGGGATTATCTATAACGATCCGGAACTGGCCATAGATTGGAATTTCCCGGAAGAAGATCTGATCCTTTCTGTAAAGGACACTAAATTGCCCACTCTAAAACAATTATTTTGATGAAAACAGTATTGGTAACCGGTGCCTCCGGCCAATTGGGGAAATGTTTTCAGAAATTGGCAGCCGCGGAAGAAGGCATAGATTGGCTTTTTATGGATTCATCGGAACTTGATATTACTTCAAACCAGGATCTCAAGGATTTCTTTAAAAGTAAAAGAATAGATTATTGCATTAACTGCGCAGCCTATACAAATGTTGAAAAAGCAGAATCTGATCAGGAAAAAGCATTTGAAATAAATGCCAAAGCAGTGAAGATCCTGGCTGAAATTTGCAAAACATATCATACAATACTCTTTCATTTTTCCACCGATTATGTTTTTGACGGGACTTCAAAAATCCCTTATTCTGAAACAGATCATACCAATCCTATTAATGTTTACGGCGCTTCCAAGCTAAAGGGGGAAAATTATATCAGGGATATCTTAACCGATTATTTTATTTTCAGGACTTCCTGGTTGTATTCAGAATTTGGCCATAATTTTTTCAATACCATTTTAAATAAAGCCGAAGGAAAAGCGACTTTGAATATCACAACTGCCCAAACTGGAACTCCTACCAATGCCAATCATTTGGCGCAATTGGTTTTAATGCTGATAAAGAAAAAAAACACTAATTTCGGGTTGTATCATTTCAGCAATTCAGGCGAAACTTCTTGGTACGGGTTTGCAAATGAAATTTTAAAAGTTTCAGGAAATTTAAATAATGTTCAGCTTAATAAGGACAATTCTTACAAAACAATAGCGAAAAGGCCGTCGTATAGCGTGCTTGACAAAACCAAACTCTTAGAAGCCTTTAAAACACCTTTAGAGCCTTGGGAATACGCTGTTGGGGAACTTTATAAAAGCGGGATTCAGAATTAATTGAATTGTTGAAAATTTCATAACTTTAAGAATTCAATAATATAAATTTTACCATGACAAAAAGGATATTGATTACAGGAGCTGCCGGTTTTTTGGGCTCTCATTTATGTGACAGGTTTATTAAGGAAGGCTATCAGGTTATTGGAATGGATAATCTTATAACGGGAGACATGAAAAATATAGATCATCTTCTCAAAAGGGATGAGTTTGAATTCTTTCATTACGATGTTACCAATTTTGTCCATGTCGCGGGAAAACTGGATTATATTTTGCATTTTGCCTCTCCCGCCAGTCCGATAGACTACTTAAAAATTCCAATTCAAACCTTAAAAGTAAGTTCCATAGGGATATTTCATTTACTTGGCCTTGCCAAAGAAAAAAATGCCCGTATCCTTATCGCTTCCACTTCTGAAGTTTATGGAGATCCACTGGTTCATCCCCAAAGTGAAGATTATTACGGAAACGTAAATACCATTGGGCCTCGTGGGGTTTATGATGAAGCCAAACGATTCCAGGAATCCATGACCATGGCGTACCACAGGTTTCACGGCGTTGAAACCAGGATTGCGCGTATCTTTAATACGTATGGACCAAGAATGCGATTAAATGACGGAAGAGTAATCCCCGCGTTTATTGGGCAAGCTCTTCGGGGGGAAGATCTCACCGTTTTTGGTGACGGTTCTCAAACCCGCTCTTTTTGCTATGTGGACGATCAAATTGAAGGAATTTACCGCCTGCTGCTTAGTGATTACAGCGAACCTGTAAACATTGGAAACCCGGATGAAATTACCATCAAACAATTTGCCGAAGAAATAATAAAACTAACGAATTCCAATCAAAAAATTATTTATCAATCCCTACCAGAAGACGATCCTTTGAAGCGTCAACCGGATATTACAAGAGCGAAAGAAATTCTAGGATGGGAACCAAAAGTTTCCCGATCTGAAGGGATGAAAATTTCGTACGATTACTTTAAAAGCCTCAGCCAGGAAGAATTATTTAAAAGCGAACACAAAGATTTTACAAAGCATATAAAACGGTAAATCTGCCAAGTATGAAAGATGCCCCCCTGGTTTCAGTAATTATGCCTACTTATAATTCGGCTGAATTTATCGGCGCGGCAATTCAATCAATACAAAATCAAAAGTATTTAAATTGGGAATTATTGGTAATAGACGATGCTTCAAATGATTTGACCGTTGCTTTGGCAGAAGATTTTGTGAGCCTGGATTCCCGGATTAAATTATACAAAACCACCAAAAATGCGGGAGCGGGGGCCTCCAGAAATACAGGGATAAAAGCCGCAAAAGGATCGTTTATCGCATTTTTGGATGCCGATGATCTTTGGTTACCCGAAAAATTGGTAGTTCAGGTGAATTTTATGTTGAAAAACAATTTGGCAATGAGTTTTTCCAGCTACCGGCTGATGATGGAAACCGGCCAATTGCTACCTGAAATTGTGGAATCTTTACCGAAATTGAGCTATAAAAAACTGTTAAAATCCAACTACGTTGGAAACCTCACCGGAATGTATAACGCTGATAAAATTGGTAAAATATATAGTCCGTTACTTCGGAAAAGGCAGGATTGGGGATTGTGGCTTTCTGTTCTGGAAAAAGCCGGTTCTGCCCTCGGAATTCAACAACCTCTGGCATATTACAGACTTCGAAAGAATTCAATTTCCAACAATAAAACCGCCCTTTTAAAATATAACTTTCAAATCTATAACCAGGTATTAGATTATAGCTTTCTGAAAAGCTGTAAATATATGTCCCGGTTTTTATGGGAACATTTTATGGTTAAAAACAAACAGGTTAAAACCTTAAACCAGTGAGGTAAATTGTTTCAATTTACCGCTTTTGTTTCTTATTAATACCGGTTTTCGCTCGATATCCACTATGAGGTTTTTCCCTACAAATATTTTTATAGCACTTAAAATTTTATGGATCTGTACGACGGAAAATTCGTGGTCGCTCACATATTCAATTTTAAACCGATCTATATGGGTTTGAATAATTACAAATTCTTTGATACTTCCTGCATCTTCAATTATGGATTTGGTCACATAATAAAAGGTGAGCCCCGGCACCACTTTCCCATTGGCAAGTATTGCCACATCATTGGTTCTTCCGGTTAATTTCTTCAGAATGGGTCTTTTAAAAGTGCTGTTTTTTGAAAGTGTCCCTGTATCCCCAATTTCGTAACGAATCATAGGATGCGCTTTGTTGTAGAGGGAAGTAACAACAATGCGCCCTTCTTCACCATAAGGCAAGATCCGGTTATTTTCATCCAAAATTTCAACAAACAAATCTTCAGAGTTTACCACCCATTCCTCACTTGACTTTTCAAAGGCTATCAATCCAACCTCACTTGCACCGTACTCATTAATTACCGGTACTCCAAACGCAGTTTCAATGAGGTTTTTGTCGTTTTCAAAAAGTTTTTCGGAAGTGACGATACAAACTTTTAAATCGGGGCAAATGTCTGTTAAAACAAGTTGACGTTTATCCAGATATTTTGCAAAAAGCACTATTGAACTGGTATATCCGTTGATGTAATCAAAATTGGATTTTTTAAAGCTGTGTAAGAACCCTTCCAACTTTTGATCGCTTAGATCGAAGATATTAAATCTTCGCCTCAGGCTCATCCTGTCCTTGAATCGCTCTACCAAATTGCCGTAAAAATCCAGCGGAATTCCATAAAAACGTGCTTGAAGTGATTTGTTGAGGTTAATCCCTATCCAATTATAACGATCTATAAACTCCGCCCAGGTGAGGGCATGACAAAAACGGTCTTTGGCAAATATAAACGGATGCCCACTGGAACCTGAGGTTTTCCCAACATAGATCTTTCTTTTACTGTATCCGTCGCTCAATCGTTCCTTTAAGGGGCGCTGCAGGTCAGATTTTTGCATGACTGGAACTTCCTCCCAATTTGTGAAATACTTGTTGCCAAAAAATTCCCTGTAATATGAATTATGGGTCAAATGAAACTGAACTATTGCATTTTTTTGATTTTCAAGATAATTTTGATAATCGCTCTCCGGAATATTCTGTATTTTTCGCAATAGTTTTTGCGCCCGGTTGATAGGGTATTTGTTGAGCTGCAGGGAGATTTTAAACCAGTTCAAAAATTAAAATAGTTTTATTTTATCAGAAAATATTAGTGCTACAATTTACAAACAATTATTTTTGGCACAAGAACATTAAATAACTTCTATATGAATATTTTAATATTGGGTGCTGGTGGGCGTGAACACGCTTTTGCTTACAAAATTTTAGAGAGTAAACATTGCCAAAAACTTTATGTAGCACCGGGAAATGCAGGGACCGCTCAAATTGCCAAAAACATCGATTTAAAGGTAACTGATTTTG
>JBDNHN010000455.1:0-9507 GCA_041688725.1 Gillisia sp. | reverse complement strand
GTTAAAATCGAATTCGTCTTTGATGGAAAAAACCTTGATGATCTCAGTTGAAGCTGAATTTTTATATGATTTAGTTTCATTTAAAGCCACTTTCAATTCTGCACAAAATTCAGGAGTTTCATTCCCGTGAAGCTGAATTGCCTGAAACTTATATTTTTCAACTTTAGCTATAATAAAATTGACTGAAGCATTGACAAAAACCCCTGTTTTTTTAATATTTGGATCTATTTCCGGAATTTCACCCTGAAAATTTCTAGGGGATTTTTCATAAAATATAAAACCGAGATAATCAGGATGCAATGCAGCTGCTTCCCTGACATTTTCAGCTTTTTTCATTCCACAAATTTTTATTCCCAGGCGATTCATTCGGCTAAAATTTTAATGAATTCTCTTGCGCTAAGGCCGGGATTATCGGTTTTCATAAAATTTTCACCGATCAAAAACCCCTGATAACCATAATCCTTTAAATCTTTGATCGCTTCAACACTGCTTATTCCACTCTCAGAAACCTTTACAAATTCATTCGGGATCTTTTCTGAAAGCAGTTTACTGATATCTGTACTGACTTCAAAGGTTTTTAAATTCCGATTGTTCACGCCTATCATATCTATGTTTTGCAAATTTGATTTTTCCAATTCTTCCATATTGTGAACCTCCAACAAAATATCAAGATTCAAACTTTTAGCCAGTTCTGAAAAATTTTTGATCTGCTCCCGATCCAAAACCGCGGCAATCAGTAAAATAACATCGGCACCGTGTGCTTTTGCTTCTATAATTTGATATTCGTCTATGATAAATTCTTTTCTCAGTAATGGCAATTTTACCGAGGCCCTGGCCAAAATCAAATCGTCTAATGATCCTCCAAAATATTTTGCATCGGTTAAAACAGACATTCCGCAAACCCCGGCATTTTCATAACCACGAGCCACATCCTGAACATTCAGGCCTTGATTGATCACTGCTTTGGAAGGTGATCGCCTCTTGTGTTCTGCTATAATTCCGGTCGTACTGTTTTTTAAGGCTTGGGTTAATGAAACTGTTTTCCGTTCAAATAGCGGATATTGCTCATAATCAGAAGCCGGCATCAGCTGTTTTTTAAGTGCTGTCTCTTTGAATTTATCAGCAATTATCTGGTCTAATATGTTCATTATAAAATAATATTAATTGAGTTTGGTAAGGGTCTTGGACTAACCCAGAATTACTTTTCTTGTTTCAAACCCTATTGAATTGAACAATCGTTTAAAAATTATAACTGACTTAACTGCTGTAATTTATTCAAAGTCTGTAGTGCTTTTCCCGAAAGCAGGGCTTCTTTCGCAAATTCAAAACCTTCTTTTGGGGAACAATCTTTATCAGTTGCAATTGCCATTCCGGCATTGGCACAAACAACATTGTTTTGCGCTGTTGTTCCTTCTCCCTGTAATATATTCATAAATATTTTAGCTGAATTTTCTATGGAATTTCCTCCATAAATCTCTGAAGCTTTTAAAGTTTCTATTCCAAAATCTGAAGCTTCCAACATGCTTTCCGCATTATTTGAAATTATTTTGGCGGCTCCTGTCAGTGAGATTTCATCGTATCCGTCCAATGCGTGTAGAATCGTGAATTTGATATCGGTATTTTGATACAGGTATCCATACATTCTAGCCAATTCCAGGCTAAAAACACCCACCAATTGTTGTTTCGGAAAAGCGGGATTTACCATTGGCCCCAACATGTTGAAAAAAGTTTTTACAGCCAGGGATTTCCGGATTGGCGCTACATTTTTCATCGCCGGGTGAAAAAGTGGGGCGTGAAGTACACAAATTCCTGCCTGATCTATGCATTTTTCAAGAAAATCGGAATTATTACTGAATTTTATACCCAGATATTCCAGTACATTTGAACTTCCGCTAACTGAAGAAACTCCGTAATTACCGTGTTTAGCAACTTTTATCCCGGCCCCGGCAGTTATAAATGAGGAAACAGTTGAAATGTTAAAAGTGTCTTTTCCATCCCCGCCCGTGCCACATAAATCAATTGGGTTGTAAGCGCTTAAATCTATCTTAACGCATAGATCCAACAACGCATCGCGAAAGCCTTCCAGTTCTTCAATGGTAATGCTTCGCATCATATAAACCGTCAAAAAAGCAGCGATCTGACTTTGGTTATATTCTCCGTTCGAAATATTGACCAGCGCTTCCCGTGCCTCTTCTTTTGAGATGGTTTCGTGATTTATAAGTCTGTTTAGTAATTGTTTCATAGTAAAAGGCCCTCTTTAATTCCCCCGAAGGGAAAGAGTTTATTGAGGTGATTTTATTAAACTTCAGTTTTTAATCCTAAATTTTTACTCCCTCCCCCTCGGGGAGGCTTGGGCTTTTTTATTTAACCCAATTCTCTATCATTTTTTTTCCATCTGGAGTTAATACCGATTCCGGGTGAAATTGAACTCCTTTTACGTCAAAAGCCCGATGGCGCAAGGACATTACCTGTCCGTTGTGATCGTATGAAGTGGCTTCCAGACAATGAGGTAAATTTTTATCGACTACCCAGGAATGATATCGTCCTACTTCGAATTCCTTTTCCAATCCTTCAAAAAGAACTTCATCATCTACACATCGTTTGATTTTGGTAGCAATTCCGTGATAAACCGACTCCAGATTCACCAATTTTCCCCCAAAAACTTCTCCAATGGCCTGTTGACCCAAACAGACCCCCAAAATGCTTTTAGTTGAAGCATATTTTTCAACGATTGCCTTTAAAAGTCCTGCTTCATCCGGAACACCTGGCCCTGGGGAAAGCAAGATCTTATCGTATTTTTCAACCTCCTCCAGATCGAGTTCATCGTTACGACAAACCGTTACCACACAGTTTAGTTCCTCCAGATAATGCACCAGATTGTAAACAAAAGAATCGTAATTGTCTATTACCAATACTGTTACCGGAGCTTTCCGGAATTTTGAATTGGGAATATTTGCAGAATTATTATTTAAATTATTCATTTCTGTAGTTATCATTTTTAGTAAACACTCCTTTTGTGGAAGTCATTTAGGACTTTATATTTCTTCCGCAATTTCCAGTGCTTTGGTCAACGCGCCTAATTTGTTAAAAACTTCCTGTAATTCGTTTTCCTCTATTGATCCGGAGACTATTCCTGCTCCGGCCTGATAGTGAAGCTGATGATTTTTACTCACAAAAGATCTAATTATAATCGCGTGGTTATAATTCCCGTTGAAATCCATAAACCCGATTGCTCCGCCATACGCGCTCCGGTTTACGTTTTCATATTTTTCAATCAAAGTCATCGCACTGTGTTTTGGAGCACCGCTAAGGGTTCCGGCCGGAAAGGTATCAGCCACAATTTGCATGGTGCCGGTGTTTTTCTTTTTAATTCCGGTAACCTTGCTCACCAGGTGAATGACGTGCGAAAAGAATTGAATTTCACGATAGGTTTCCACTTTAACATTGGTGCTGTGCCGACTAAGATCATTTCTGGCAAGATCCACCAGCATCACGTGCTCGGCATTTTCTTTTTTGTCTAAAGCAAGACTTTTGGCTAATTCCGCGTCTTGCTCATCATTTCCGGTGCGTTTAAAGGTTCCTGCAATTGGGTGAATTTCTGCCTGCCCATCTTTCACTATGAGTTGGGCCTCCGGAGAACTGCCAAAAATTTTAAAGTTTCCATAATCAAAATAGAACAAATAAGGTGACGGGTTTACACTGCGCAAGGCGCGGTAAACATTGAACTCGTCTCCTTTAAATGCCTGGGAGAAACGTCGGGAAAGCACCAATTGAAAAACGTCTCCGCGTTGGCAGTGTTTTTTTCCCAATGTTACATTTTCCCGGAACTCTTCATCGGTTAAATTTGAAACAGCTTCTTCCTGTCTTTTAAAACTATAAGTTGCAAAGTTTTTAACTTTCAGAATTTGCTCTATTTCCTTTAAATTATTTTCGGTATTGAAATTATGATCAAAAATATAGGCTTCGTTGTTGAAGTGATTGATGGCAATAATATTTTGGTAAACCGCGTAATACAAATCTGGCAGTTTTAGATCACCCTTCTTTTTTGCTATTTTGATATCTTCAAAATACTGAACGCCATCATACGAGATATAACCAAAAAGTCCGCTGTTGATAAATTTAAAATTGGAAGTTTCTGTATGGAATTGCTTTGAAAATTCCTGGATCCTTTCAGGTACATTGATTTCTCCCGTAATTGGAATTTCAATTCTGTTTCCATCAGGATAAACTTCAATGATCTGTTCATTTTCAATTTTTATGGATGCGATTGGATTGCAGCAGATATATGAAAAACTATTGTCGTTGGCGTGATAGTCGCTGCTTTCCAAAAGCAAACTGTTGGGATATTTATCCCGGATCTTAAGATATACGCTCACCGGAGTTATGGTGTCGGCAAGGAGTTTTTTATAGGTTGTGGTTAATTTAAACATAAATTTTAATATTGTTAAACAAAAAAAGGCTTGTCGTGAGACAAGCCTTTTGTATATGATTAAATACTATAGCAGTGTTACTTCACGACGTGTTGACGTAAACTATTCCACCACCAAATATGTATTGTTTGATTTTTCATTTTGTCAAATATACTCAGGTAATTTGAATTGACAAAGACTTTTTAATTATTTGAATTTGAATCTCATGAAAAATGCCACGAATGCTAATTTGTAAATCAGCATTCGTGGCTTTATATATTTCAGAATTTAAAATTTAAGGTTTACCTCTAGGTCAAAGTTGTCATAAATAGTTTTGTCTCCCAGATCATCAAAGAAACTTCCTGAACCATAACGAACATCAAATTTGGACCTGTCGATTGATAATATTGCTGAAGCTGAATTTTCCTTCCAGTTTAGATCAAAAGTTACCGGGTGAGTTTCATTTTTAACGGTCAAATTTGCAACAACACCGTAGGTTTGGTCGCCTTTTTTTGCAACACTTGCGATGACCAGTTTTGCGGTTGGGTATTTTTCAATTCCAAAGAAGTCTTCAGATTTTAGATGCCCTTCCAGTTTTCCCTTGTCTTCACCTGTTAGATCATTATTTTTAATAGTGGTCATATCTATCATAAATTCTCCTCCAATCAATTTCTCATCTTCTACTTTAAAATGTCCAGATTTAAGTTGAATAGTTCCGGTATGTGTGCCTGTTACTTTCTTACCTGTCCAGGTTACACTGCTTTCTTTAACATTAACTTCCTTATTCATTGTTGCAAATGAAAGGGTAGTTAAAACAATTACTGAGGCGACTAAGCCATTTAAAATTCTTTTTTTCATAGTATTCTTATTTTTGGTTTATAATCTGTTAAATAATTCTTCTTTGTTTTTCCTGACTTTAGGAGAATATTGTGATTTGTCGGCTTCACTGCGATAGCCAATTGTCGCGATAGCTGCGGTAGTTAATCCTTTTTCCTTCAGTCCAAGGAGATCATCAAATTTTTGTGTATCAAAGCCTTCCATAGGACATGCGTCAATTTTTAAAGCGGCCGCGGCAGTAAGCAAATTTCCTAAGGCAATATAGGTCTGTTTGGCTGCCCATTGATTTTGATCTTCAGATTTTAAGTTCAAAATACTCCCGGTAAGCATATTTTTAAAACCTTTTAGATTATCGGAAGTGGTATTTCTGGTTTCAGCGATGTTTTCTATATAAGCATTGATGTAATTCTCATCAATAGAAGTATAGTTTGCAAATATCAGGATATGTGAAGCATCTGTTAATTGGGGTTGATTAAATGCCGCCAGTTTTAATTTTTCCTTTAATTCCTTATCCTCAACTACCAATATTTTATATGGTTGTAATCCATATGAGGAAGCGGAAAGTTGAATAGCTTCCAATATTTTATTCAATTCTTCTTCTGAAACCGATTTGGAATTGTCAAATAATTTTGTGGCATAACGCCAGTTAAGATTTTCTATATATGTGTTCATAGTATTTTTTTTATCTGAGTTTATTTAATAATTGGGTTAAATTTTCAATTTCTATAGGTGTAAGATTGTCAGTGATTTCATGTTCCACTTTATCAATAACGGGATCGAGTTTGGTTAAAAATTCAATTCCATTGGAAGTGATCGTTATTTCTACTTTCCTGCGATTCTTTTCGCAGGTAATTCTTTCAACAAGGCCTTTTGTGATCAATTTGTCCACCAACCGGGTGGTATTGCTCATTTTGCTAACCATACGATCCTGTATGGTACATAGGTTTGCAGGTTTTCCTTTCTGTCCTCTTAAGATTCGCAACACATTAAACTGGGGAAGGCTTATTTCATAAGGTTTTAAAACCTCCGAAATCTGTTCGGTCGCCCAACTTGTGGAGGAAAATAAACTGATGGTTAGCCTGCGGGAAGCAGGTAACTGGTTTTCGGTTTTTATGATGTCTTCAATCTTCATTTGTTTCTACAACTTTTGTACGTACAAATGTAAAATAATTATTCTGGTACAATATTAAACTTATGTTAAAGTTAAATAGTCTAAGAATTTCGTTCGGTGATCTAAAGGCTTTGTAATAATTTTTGTAATTAAGGCATTTTTGAGGCACGGCTTAAAGCCAAATTAGAAGGTTTGCCTTATATTTACATTTTTTAAATTCAAAAAATTTTATTTTAGTAACCCGATAAGCAATAAAAGAGATGCAAAATTTAACCCAGGATCAATGGAAAGAAGCGAAAGAAAAGGATAATAATGCTGTCATACTCGATGTGAGAACCGAGCGGGAATTTATGGCAGGTTATATCCCTGAAGCCATCAATATTGACATTTACAAAGGTCAGGATTTTTTAGATGAAATCGAAAAATTGGATAAATCGAAAAATTACTTAGTTTATTGCCGGTCCGGTGCCCGAAGCGCTTCTGCTTGTGCTTTGATGCATCAACGCGGAATTGAAAATGCCTATAATTTAATGGGCGGTATTATTGAATGGGATGGCGAAATTCAAACCCCCTAAAACCAAAATATGAATATTAGATTTTTAATTATTTTACTTTTTTCAATTGCAGTTTACAGTTGTAAAAATGTATCTGCGAACGAAATAAAAGTGGTTACCGTTGAAGAGATGAATACGCAATTGCAATATGGCGATGTTCAAGTAGTAGATTTACAACCGGAAGTTGAGTACAATAAATCGCATCTTGTCAATGCCGCAAATATTATATACGATAAGGATTTCAGAAAAAAACTTGATAAACTTGACAAAACCAAACCTATTGCAATTTACTGTACTACCGGTACTGTGAGTCCGGAAGCAGCTAGGATTCTTAACGAAGCGGGGTTTAAAAATATATATGTATTGGATGGAGGAATTAAGAAATGGATGGCTGAAAATAGGGAGGTATCCGAAACCAGATAAAATTTTAATCGTAAATTAATAGAGGAAAATTTACAACTTAAAAAGGTTGTTTTAATTGAAATGATATTCTGCTATTTATGTTGTTTCGGGATTTGATCCTGATATTATTTGAAGCGGATAAATCACAACATTTAAAACACCCTTTTATGTTTTTTTAATAATGATTGTAGGTTTTTATAATTTTTTTAATTCTAACACGTTAAATGAATAGAAAAACAAGTATGATTTATTTTTTTAAATAATATATTTACCCCGATATTACAAATTATTACAACCTTAGTTTTATGAACAAAACACTTCTAGCACTTCTTATTTGCTTTGCAGGTATTCAAACTGCAGTTCTTCAGGCCCAGGAATTTCAGGTAGGATTAAAAGGAGGGATCAATAAAACATTTGGCGGGGAGATAAAGGGTATTGCCTCTACTCCAGATTATACAAATGAAACTTTTAATGCTGAAGGTGAAATTGGTTATCATGGAGGGATTTGGGGTCAAATTAATTTTGGTAAGTTCTTTATAAGACCAGAATTGGTGTACTCTAAATTAGAATCGAGATTTGATTTTCCTCAAGGACCATCCTTATTTGAAGTTGAAGAATTCAGTGTTCCTCTTTTAATCGGATATAATATTTATGGGCCATTAGATATTTATGGTGGTATAGCTTACAAAAACATAATTTCATCAACCATAGAGAGACTTGAACCTACCAATGATCCACCTCAAGTGACAATACAAAACACCCCATTTTCGGCTCAAATAGGTGCAAAAGTTGAATTTGGTAGTTTTGGTTTGGATGTAAGATATGATTACTCTTTGTCCTCGGCTGAATCTTATGATGTTGATTTCCAATCAGATAATGCGCTTTTCGATATTCCTACAATAAATAGGGCTACAATAATAGATGCTCGCTTAAACCAAATAATAGTTAGCCTCACCATAAAACTATGGGATAGTAAAAATGCCGGTAACAAGAGAAGAAGAGGCGGTAACTGTTATTTTTAGATAAAAATATCTGCATATAAAAGGAAAAGGGACGAAATTAATCGTCCCTTTTCCTTTTAACAATTTTTATATTTATCGTTTAAACCTATACCAACTTTAATCATTGGAATTATTTTTTCAATTCGTTTTTGTTTAGTCTCGTCCCTTTTTGCTTCGGTAATATATTCGGCATATTCTCTCTGTTTACCAGGAGTTAAGATTGAGAAGGCCTTTTTTAATTCCGAATTTGATTTTAAAAAATCCGATAATTCAGATGGAATGAAAATTCCCTTCTTCAAATCCGGTTTAATTTTTTTCCCCTGTTTATGCAGGCTGATGGATTCATCAATATATTTTAGAAGTTCCTGAGTATCTATTATTGAACCTGCCTCAAATCTTATTTGCCTTAGCGCCTTTGTTTTGCCTTCCTGTGCATTTATTAATAAATCAGTATTATCTTGTAAAAGTGCCCCCTGGAAAAACCAGAGAGCACTGTGATTTTTAAAAGATCCGATTCCCACTAAATTTTTGCCGTCTAACGTGTAAACGGGGCCGCCCCATTTAATGGTTTCCTTCAAAGCAGTAGAATTCAATAATTCTCTTAATTCCAATAGAATTTCTGACCATCTGGGATGGGATTGAATATATTGATCTACCGATTCAATTTCGGGCATTTTTCAGGATTTATATTTTTCCGCAGTCATCTCTGCAATTTTCACAATTACCTCTACTGCTTTTTGCATGCTTTCTACAGGCACGTATTCATACCGACCGTGAAAATTATGTCCACCCGCAAAAATGTTGGGGCAGGGAAGTCCCATATAACTAAGCTGAGCTCCATCTGTACCACCGCGAATAGGTTTAATTAACGGGGTAATGTTTACCGCTTTCATGGCTTCTTCAGCAATATCCACAATGTGCATTACCGGCTCTACCATTTCACGCATATTGGAATACTGATCTTTAATTTCAATTTTTATAACTTCCTTGTCATACTGGGAATTAATTTCGGATACAAGATTCCGGATCATCTCTTTTCTCGCCTCAAAATGATCTTTGTCGTGGTCGCGGATGATATATTTTAATTTTGTTTCTTCAACATCTCCTTTAATATCGGTTAGGTGAAAAAATCCTTGTCGGTCCTCAGTGTGTTCCGGGGTTTCTAATCTTGGCAGCGAATTGATAAAGTCCTG
>JBDNHN010000454.1:0-2905 GCA_041688725.1 Gillisia sp. | reverse complement strand
TTTAAATACGAAACTGAGTTATCGATTAAATGATCGCAACAGTCTCTTATTTTCAGGTTATTTTGGGAGAGATGTTTTCAATATTAGTGAAAGTTTTCAAAATACTTATGGGAATGCTGTTTTCAATCTGCGTTGGAACCATGTGCTAAGCGATAATATTTTTACAAACCTCTCCGTCATTTACAGTGATTATTACTATGGCTTAACACTCGATTTTGTCGAGTTTAACTGGAATAGCGGTATAAAAAATTTAAATTTAAAATATGATTTCAATCAACTACTGAATGAACAACTAAGCATCGATTACGGGATTCAATCTACTTATTATGAGTTTAATCCAGGAGAAATTGAACCAAGTACAGCCAGTTCCGGTATTAATTATTTCAAGCTTACAAAAAAATATGCCCTGGAAAATGCCCTTTACCTTTCGGTAAACCATAAATTTTCTGAAAAATTTTCTGCAACATATGGTTTAAGGTTGAGCTCATTTTTTCGGCTGGGACAGGATTCATTGAGTTTATATGAAAACAATAAACCTGTAATATTTAATCCTGATTTTGGAATTTATGAGGAAGCTGAACCAATTGCTCAACGAATTCTTCCAAAAAATGAGGTTGAAAAAACATTCGTGAATTGGGAACCCCGTTTATCAATGTCCTACAGTTTTAATGATTTTCAGTCCGTTAAGCTTAGTTACAACCGGATGAGCCAATATCTTCAGTTAATTTCCAATACAAACTCCCCTACCCCTTTAGATGTATGGACACCTAGTGGAAGGTATATTAAACCACAACTGCTGGATCAAATTGCATTTGGTTATTTTCAAAATTTAAAAAAGGAAAGTTATTCTCTGGAAATAGAAGGATTTTATAAAAAGGTAAAAAACAGACTGGACTATATAGACGGCGCAAATTTGGTGGCAAATAATGCTATTGAACGGGTAATTCTTCACGGAAAATCCAGGGCCTACGGAATGGAGGTATTATTCAGAAAAAATACAGGCAATTTTACAGGATGGCTGGCATATACCCTCTCTAAATCTGAGCAAAAAACTGAGGGAAGAACAGCAATAGAATCCGGAATCAATAATGGCAATTGGTATAACACAGGATATGACAAGACACATGATATTTCTTTAACTGCGAGTTATAAGCTTAGTGAAAAATGGTTGTTAAATACAAATTTCATATTTCAAACAGGCCTTCCCACTACTTTTCCTAACGGACAATACGAAATTGAGAATTTAACGATTCCGGTATTTTCCGCCCGAAACAGCAATAGACTTCCAAATTATCATCGGTTGGATATTTCTGCAACCTACACCCCAACCAAAAAATTAAATTCAAAATATACTTCATCCTGGAATTTCGGTATTTATAATGTCTATAACCGAAAAAATGCGGTTTCGCTAAATTTTAGAAATAATGAGGATACCAACATAAACGAAGCTGTAAGATTATCCTTATTTGGAATTATTCCCTCGGCAACTTATAATTTTAAATTTTAGACTATGTACTACCTCAAAATTATATTCCTATTATTAAGCCTTAACAGCTTGTTCTCCTGTGAAGAAGTAGTACAAATAGATCTGGAGGAATCTGACCCAAGATTAGTAATAGAAGCCTCAATTTTATGGAGGAAAAACACTGTGGGTAATGTACAATTCATCAGACTAACTACAACCGCAGCGTTTTTTGATGATCAAATCCCGCCGGCCGAAGGGGCGAGTGTCTCTGTATATTCCGAAACCGGGATGGAATTTGCATTTGAAGAGATGGAACCAGGTATTTTTAGAAATGATCAATTTGTTCCCCAACTAAATAAATCCTACGAACTGGAAATAGAATATAAGGGCGAGGTTTATAGAGCTAAGGAAACTCTCCTTCCGGTAGCTCCATTGGAATATATTGAACAAACTGACAATGGAGGATTTGGAGGAGAGGATATAGAATTAAAAGCCTACTTTACCGATCCGAGAAACTTTCAAAACAATTATTTGGTTCGATTTTTTTATGATGATTTATCCATCCAAATCTATGACGATGAATTTACGGACGGAAACCAGACATTTGCCTATTTTACAAATGAAGATTTAACTTCCGGGGAGGAAGTAGGTTTCGAAATTCAGGGAATTTCAAAAAGGTACTATGATTATTTATTTATTTTAAGATCACAGGCTAGTTCAGGCAACGGCGGACCATTTCAAACCCAACCAACCACTGTACGTGGAAATATTATAAATACCACCAACCCAGATAATTTTGCATTTGGATATTTCAGACTTTCAGAAACGGATTTTTTAGATTATACCATTCAATAATCTTAAATTTACGGATAGGTTATAATTGATTTCAAGAAAAAAGAAATAAAGATCAAAATGAAACACACAGATAAAACATTGTTAAGCAAAGGATTAAAGTATATGGGTATGTCTTTACCCCTGGCTGTTCTTGGTCCATCTGTTCTTTATAGTGCTTTTAACAACCAGGAAAATCCTTTTTATATTCCCGTGCTTATTTTTGGCATCATTGCCTGTGCAGGATCAATTTTCCTCATATTTAAAGGGATTAATACCCTGGTCAAATCTTTATTTGATCAGTAAAATTTGCCGTTTCTTCATACTTAGCCTTTTATTTTTTCGAATGGCGTGCCCTTCGGGCCGGGCTATCCGCGCTACATGGTAGCTTGCTCCTATCCCTCACGCTATATTTACATATTAAGGTATTTTACAGGTGAAATTTCAGGTTTGTAAACCCTGTAAAACAAAAAACCCCTTGATCACATAGATGACCAAGGGGTTTCGATTTTAAACAAAAAAAAGCACCTATCTTTCGATAAGTGCTTTTCAAAAACAAGGCGACGACATACTCTCCCACAATAAGCAGTACCATCTGCGCTAACGGGC
>JBDNHN010000060.1:0-5727 GCA_041688725.1 Gillisia sp. | reverse complement strand
GGCTTGGGGTGAAATTCCCCTTGTCTACTCGATTACAATCACGTTGTGTACAATACGATGAGACGAACAATAAACATAATACTGATATTAATTTCGACTTTAAGTTATGCTCAAAATGAGACGGAAATTGAGGTTTTTCGTAAAATAATTGACAATGAAATTTCAAACGCTGGAATCTTCATTAGATGCGAAAAAACGAAAACATTTTTTAATTCAATTGAATTTAAAGAACAAACTGGAATCCTATTGCCTGAAAATATTTTAGAAGAATTGACTCAATCTTCAAATTTAAATTATGACGGAAAGTGGAATGCTAAAATCATTAAAGATCTAAATCAGAAATATAGTTCTGATATAATTAAAAAAGATAAATGTCTGACTTTAAAAGATTCTGAACGACTTTATAAAAAAACAGGAAAAAGACAATCTATAGTTTTGATAAGTCAACCAATTTTTGACTCAAAATTTGAATATTGTATAGTCTCGGTTTCATATCTGAAATTTACCGGAAGCGCATACGGACAAAAATATTTATTAAAAAAAGTAAACGGAATTTGGACATTAGTAATTGAATATGAAAATTGGTTGAGCTAAAAAAAGTACTGTACACAACATTTAGCAAACTAGCAGAAAAAAGCCCTTTTTTACCCCTCAATTAGAGGGGCTTTTTTTTGTTAGTTTGTGTTGACTGACACCCGGCAATTGGTCTGTCCGTGTATAGGTGGTTTAGTAGTGGATAACTCGGATCAGATTGTGCCAGTTGTTTCGGTCGGTTAGTGCCAGGCATTTCGATTCAATTTGTGCCACTTTTAGCTGTTGGGGCGAACTTATAGCGGTTCGTTTTGTGCCACTTTGAAAGATCAAGTAAATAATACCATGTCGCTATAAATACAGCGATATGGCCAATACACTTGATCCAATGGACCTAAAATAAATTATCACTCTTCATCTTAATGGATTTAGCAACCGTAAAATTGGTTTCACCTTAGGAATCTCACGCAACACTGTAAACATCTATATGAAGCTGTTCACGGCAAGCGATTGTTCTTTTAAAGAATTGCTGCTCTTTGATAATGCAGCCGTATCTGAATTATTTTCGTCGCACACTACCATTGATGTCCAGGGTCAAAATGCGCTTATGTTATACTTTGAAGGGGTCAATAAAGCCTGGAATCATCCTGGTGTATGAGCAAAACCGAAAAAACATGGAACAAGATCCTGAACTCTATCGCCGAAGGCAAGCCATTGTAGTGCATTCCTTTGGAACTATAAAGAGGTCCTGAAGCCTCGGGAGGGCTTTGATCACATCCTTATCAAAAATGGAAAGAAACGAGCCTCTGCAGATGTAGGCTTTATCTTTATAGCCTACAATCTCAGACGAATATTAAGTTTGATGGGTAAAAAAGGGTTCCGGGAGGTGTATGGGCAGTTGATTCTTTGTTTGTCTGTCTTAATCCAGGCTTATAAAGCCATTTTAATGGCATTCTATCCAACTGATCCCATAAACCCTAATTTCTGCGCTAATCCCAAGTTTAAAAAGCTTATTTTAGTCCATAATTGGCAGCAAACCTAGGTTTTTAGACAGACTGCCGTTGGCGGTAAGTTAAGAACCGATCGTTAAAATTTAAACATAAAAGAAGAATTATGACAAATGTAGTTTATGAAATAATAAAAGAGTTTAAAACGTCTATTGATGGATTGAACTTTGAAATTAAAGGACGTGTTTTAAAACGAATTTCTGGAGATAGTGGAGTTATAGTTGACTTTAAATGGGAAATAAGTCATTATTATAGACCTTTAGATGGTGTAGCAGTTTATCATCCATCACAAGATGTAGCAGAAACAGCTGAACAGCTTTTACTTCACTATATGAAACCTTTTACAAACTTGGATGTTGAAGTGAACACAAATTATTAACTATTTATAAAATAAACAATGAATAAGTTAAATTTTGATATTATAAAAGAACACGTAGGAACAAAATATGGCGATTTGACAGGTGTAATTCAAATTGATGGACACTCGAACATTTCCTCTATTTACGACCTATGTAAAGACCACGAATTTGAGACAGATGACAAATTTATTGTTGGATTCGGATTTGGGGAAAGCACTATTTTAGGAATTAGTAAAAATGACAGTATTTATT
The DNA here is from genome assembly GCA_041688725.1 of Gillisia sp. Taxonomy (GTDB): domain Bacteria; phylum Bacteroidota; class Bacteroidia; order Flavobacteriales; family Flavobacteriaceae; genus Gillisia. Next base: position 3,578 of record JBDNHN010000060.1, on the reverse strand, counting down.
GTTCAATTCTGTATGTTGAAAAATCAGAGTATGGTCATAATTTTGAAGCAATTGAGGAAAAAATAAAGAAAGACAAAAAACTGATATTAAAAAAAGAAAATATTGAAGTAAAGTACTCAAAGCTTGGCAAATATATTAAGAGATTTGACTTTTTAGCAATGACTGAATTGACAAAATATGCAACCAAAATCGAGATTGAGGAAGAGTAGAAACCTACCGCCAATAACTAAGTATTCGGCTCGCCGATAGGCAAGAGCTGAATACTGTGTTGACGAATCCGGTGGATTTAGCCCTATGGGGAAAACGATGAGTTTATGAAATAGTCCCAAATCCCGCAATATGCTTACAAGTAGCCGTTGGCAACAAATTGATGAATTTCACATTTTTAAAAATAGAAAAAATGAAAATAAAGAATATTATTCCACTTGTTTCTTTGATAATTTTTGGATTTTTAATCAGCTGTAATAATGATGATAAAGAAAATGAATGTATATCAAGTAAAACTGAATATGTTACTTCTGTAGATTCTCCGACCATAGGAATGGTTAACGAAAAGATAAACATTGAAGTAAATTTTCAAGTTTATAACGGTTGTGGCGAATTTGGAAAATTTATTGAAACGCAAAATAATAATACTATAAATATTGAAATAGAAGCCAAATACGAAGGTTGTATTTGTACTGACAATTTGCCCATAAGAACAGTGAATTATGAATTTATTCCCAATAGTGCAGGAAACTACGAGTTGAACTTTAAATCAAGTCCGACAGAATTTATTACTGTTAATCTGACAATAAATTAAAAAAGCTGTTGCCAACAACTAAGTATTCGGCTCCCCGATAGGCAAGAGCTGAATATTGTGTTGACGAATCCGGTGGATTTAGCCCTATGGGGAAAACGATGAGTTTAAGGAAGGATCCTTAGCGGTTGAACTGTTTTTGTGCAGTCAAAATGTATCGAACTTACTTCATTTCTAATCTCATTTTGGTTTTTCGGTGTTTTTCTTTTACAATCTTTGGTTTTAATCGTTTAATTTTAAAGTTAAGACTTAGCAGAACCTGTCCGCCTTAGCAGATTAATCTTTAGTTGCTCATAATCAGTTTTTTTATCTGTTAGTAATACTCTCCAATTTCCTAAATTTCTACCTTAATCCTAATCCCAAGTTTAAAAAGCTTATTTTAGTCCATAATTGGCAGTAAATTTAGATTTTTGGACAGATTGCCGTTGTAACGCATTTAATATCAATACAATACTTAATCAATATCAATTTTTGGAATACTTTAAGGATTAATTTATAATAATTAAATAACACTATATTATTTTTGCATAAATAATGTTTGAAAAAAATTAGTATCAACGTTATATATAATTTTGTACATTTAAACTATGGCAATAAGAATTCCTAAAGAATTTATTTCGGGTTTTGAGACATTAAAAGATTTAAACCTAGATCAGGTAGAAGAAATATCTAAGTTTCTAGCTACCATCCCTTACGGTACGGGAACAAAAGATTTTAAAGAGCGCTTGAATGATAATTTCCCTAAGATTGATTCAAAATCTCTATCAAATACCATTTACAGCTTAGGTAGTATTTTACTTAACTTCAACGAGACTATTGAAGAAATAGCCAAAATGCTAACAGAATCTTTAAAAGAAGATATTGAAAACATTGAAGAAAATAATTTACAGGAAAAAATCACTTTAATTTTAAATCAGTCAACAAATTTAAAGCATACGTTTAAAGCATATAATTTAATATCTGACAACGACATAACATATTCTAAGGGAAGGGTATTTTCAGATATCAGATTATTGTTTAGTGATGATCTTAAAGAAGAGAATGGAGACAAGAAAGCTGTAATTATTCATAAACTTAAGATAGAAGCTGAACAAGACAACACACTTAAAAATTTCTATTTTTCAATGGATTCTAGTGACCTATTAAAAATGAAAGAACTTATTAGTCGTGCTTTAGATAAAGATCAAAAAATAAGATCTGATTATCCTAATATTGATTTTATAAAAATTACTGATTAAATCATATGACTTTACTTGTTGGACAAATTGACCAAGACAAATTTCAAAATGATAATCCCTTTTACAAATCTAGAAGTAATAGAGAAACATTAGAGGAATTAGAAAATGTATGGATAGATAAACTATCTAAACATTCAAAGCCCCATTACACCACATCTAGAGAGAATATAAAGAGAGTTAGATTTGGTGGAGCTGTTTTATTAACAAATACGGTTCAACCTAGAAAAAGATTTTTTCCAAATATCAAAATTTATCCTCGTCAGGATAACCTTCTATCTTCAAAATTTCAAGAAATTCTTGAGGAAATCGAAAATTCTAAAGAAATACTAGCACTCGAAGAAGGATGGGATGGCTATTATGCTGCGAAAATTCCTATTGAAATTTATAATAATGCAGTTTCTTTTTTAAAGAAATATGCAAAATTTATATATGATAATACAAATGTTATTATAGAATCTCCGGAAATTAACGCTGGAATAAATAAAAATGTTTTTCTCTCTTGGAGAACAAAGAATTCTCGATTAGCAATTAGTTTTGAACACAATTCTGAAGAAGAAATCATAGCCCACTATTATGGAGATTTAAATAATAATAAAGAACCGATAAAAGGTAATGTTCCTACAAATGATGTAAAAGCACATCTTGCCTATTGGATGACAAATCTTGTTTAAAAAATGACCAAATCCGATCAGAATATTCCTGATGAGGACTATGTTTATAGACAAACTGTACCTAGAGATAGAACTGGTAAAAAGAAGCGAAAGTTTCCCAATGAATCTCATTTCCAATTAAGAGATGGAGAAAGGGGCTTGTCAGTTAATTGGACAAAGCATATAACTTTAAGGGAAATTTTTTTATTAATTTCGATTACTTATGGTAGAAACAATATATTTTTAGACCATACGATATTTAAAATCTTCAAATATCCTGTTTCATTGTTTCGCAATATTGATCAAATTAAAAACGTAATTCATTCACCTCTTGAGAATGGAGATCCTGCCCCTGTAGGAATGCCAAATAATCCTTCACACTCAGAAGTCCTATATGAAAACGATATGGAGATTTTTGTGAAACTAAGTCATTATTGTGATCAAAATTTTGAAAATGCGTATTGTAATTTCGATGTCAATTCAATCAACAGAAAATCAGGTGAATTAAGAGCAAAATTAAACGATACGAAATATCACAGAAAAGATTGGAAAGAAGAGGATAATAACTAAAAAATTATCGTGCAATTAAACGCTTAACATTTAGCAAACTTGCAGAAAAAAGCCTTTTTTTACCCCTCAAGTAGAGGGGCTTTTTTTTGTTAGTTTGTGTTGACTGACACCCGGCAATTGGTCTATCCGTGTATAGGTGGTTTAGTAGTGGATAACTCAGATCAAATTGTGCCAGTGATTTATGTCGGTTAGTGCCAGGCATTTCGATTCAATTTGTGCCACTTTTAGCTGGTGGCGAACTTATAGCGGTTCGTTTTGTGCCAGTTGTTTCGGTTCGTTTTGTGCCACTTTGAAAGATCAAGTAAATAATACCTTGTCGCT
>JBDNHN010000453.1:0-9874 GCA_041688725.1 Gillisia sp. | reverse complement strand
GCGCCTGTTGTGATCTGGTTATTGGTTAGAAAACGAAAATTTTTATTTTAGCTATCAAAACATTTAACTCAAATATCGTCCTCAGTTCAAAGAACCTGAATATCGGGTATCGAAATAAAAAGGCAGAAACGCTAATTACTTCCAATATCAATATTGAAATTGGCGAAGGAGAATTAGTTGCTGTAATTGGGGTAAATGGAGTGGGGAAATCCACCTTGTTACGCAGCCTGAGCGGGGTTCAGGAAATTTTAAACGGAGAGGTATTCATAAATGGATCTCCGTTAAAAAAACTCTCTTCCCAACAGCTTGCCGAACAAATAAGCGTGGTACTTACAGAACAGCCCATATCAAAAAATTTAAGCGTTTTTGAATTGATCGCTCTGGGAAGGCAACCTTATACCAACTGGATTGGAACACTTTCCTCAAATGACATCGGCCAAATAAAACAAGCAATTAAATTGGTGGATATCGAAACCATCCAATATAAAAAATGTTATGAGCTAAGCGATGGTCAACTTCAAAAAGCTCTGATAGCAAGGGCGCTTGCACAAGACACGCCTTTGGTGATTTTAGACGAACCAACAACACATCTAGACATATATCACCAAGCTTATGTACTTAAATTGCTTAAATCACTAAGTCTTAGAACCAAAAAAAGCATCTTGTTCTCCACCCATGAGATCAATTTAGCCTTACAACTTTGCGACAGGATCATACTGATGGAAAAAAATAAGGTAACAATTGGAAGTCCTTCGGAATTAATTGAAAATGATGTTTTTTCAAACCTATTCCCTTCAGACCTGATCGTATTTGACAAAATCTCCAATTCATTTAAGATAAAAACTTAAATTTCCAATCATTTGAGAATTCATCTTAAATTATCCAATTAGAAATTCAATTAAGTATATTTGAAAAACGATTCGCTTTTTTATGAATGAAACCATTTTAATATCCCTCATCATTATCGGTGCTCTTGCAATTGGCGCATACATTGGCAGGTTGCTGGCCAACCTAAAAAACAAGGGAGAAACGGGAATAATCCGGGAACAAAGTAATCAATTAAAACTTCAAATTGAAGAACACAAGAATTTATATACCAACAATTTAGACTCTTTAAAGAAAGATGCAGCCGAAGCGAAATTTCAAATTGAAAGACAACTTCAAAAAACTGAAGAAGATCGGGAATCCATCAGAAATGAAAAAGAGATTTTGAGCAACGAACTCACCCGGCGGAATTCGGAATTTAAAAATCTTCAGCAAAAAAATCTGGAACAAAAAGAAGAAGTAGAAAAACTTCAGGAAAAATTCAGTAAAGAATTTGAAAACCTTGCCAACAAAATATTGGATCAGAAATCGGAAAAATTCACCCTTCTCAACAAGGAAAATATTCAGAATATATTAAATCCTTTAAATGAAAAAATAAAAAATTTCTCGGAAAAAGTCGAAAAAAATAGCAACGATTTTATCGACAGGCACGCCCAACTTGGTGAACATCTTAAAAGCCTTAATGAGCAAAGTATTAAGATTAGCGAAGAAGCTAACAACCTAACCAAAGCCCTTAAAGGAGAAAATAAAACTCAGGGCAATTGGGGAGAATTAATTTTGGAACGCGTTCTGGAAAAATCGGGGTTGGTAAAAGACCGGGAGTATTTTGTACAAAAAGCCTACGCTGATGATGACGGAAATAAGGTTTTACCTGATGTTATAATTCATTTGCCCAATGATAAAAGAATGGTGATAGATTCTAAAGTCTCATTGACCGCTTATGAAAAATATGTCAATGAGAATGATGAAAAGTTAAAAACCAGCCATTTAAAAGATCATTTAAAATCATTGATCACTCATATAAACCAGTTGAGTTCCAAGAAATATGAAGATCTGTATAAAGTTGAATCCCCGGATTTTGTTTTAATGTTCATACCTGTAGAACCCGCCTTATATCTGGCTCAAAATGCCGACAATTCGTTTTTTTATACGGCTTTTCAAAAAAACATCCTTTTGGTGAGTCCCACCACTTTATTATCTACTTTAAGAACGATAGATACTATCTGGAGCAACGAAAAGCAGCAGCAAAATGCCATTGAAATAGCAAATCATGCTTCATCACTTTATCACAAATTTAAATTATTACTTGATGATCTTGAAATTGTGGGAAATCGATTAAAATCAACTTCCACGGCTTATGAAACTTCGATGAAAAAGCTTACCGGGAACCAAAATTTAATAAAAGACATAGATAAGCTGGAGGAACTTGGTATCTCTCCAAAACAAAAAATTAGCCAAACCTGGCTAAACAAGTCTGATTATGACCACGATTTAATAGATAACGAAACATTAATTTAAGATGAAAAAAATACTATTCTATATCCTTGGGGCAATTTTCTTTTTATATATTTCTTATTTTGCCTTTGTATCTTTTGTCCCTTATAGTGAAGGCACTCGTTCCGGGGAACTCATAAAATTTAGTCGGAAGGGTGTGATATTTAAAACCTGGGAAGGTGAGATAAGCCAGGGAATAAGCGGGGCGCAAATCTTTCAATTCTCGGTTCTGGATGATGAAAAAGAGGTGATAAAAGGACTTCAGAAGAACGAAGGTAATTATGTAAAAATCACCTACGTGGAGAGATATGCAACTTTTATATTTTGGGGAGACACCAAATATTTTATACACAATATAGAAGAGTCGAGTTCACCCCATTTTAGAGATCGATAATGAAGAGAGAATTTAAAATAATAGCCGATTCACAAATATCACTTTCCCAGTTAATGCTTCCCTCTCATTCCAATTTCAACGGAAAGATACACGGGGGATATATTTTATCTTTGCTGGATCAGATCGCTTTTGCCTGTGCATCCAAACATTCACGGGCCTATTGTGTGACTGCCAGCGTGGATACGGTAGATTTTCTGAGCCCCATTGAGATTGGGGAATTGGTAACTTTAAAAGCCTCGGTTAATTATGTTGGAAATAGTTCCATGATAATAGGCATTCGCGTGGAAGCCGAGAACATTCAGACCGGAGTTGTCAATCATTGCAATTCCTCTTATTTTACCATGATTGCCAAAGATGAAGCTGGAAATTCGATTCCCGTACCTGGATTAATTCTAAAAGATGACAATGATATCCGCAGATTTATAAAAGGTATTAAAAGAAATAAAATAAAGTTGAAACGAAAAAAGGAATTTCTGGAAACCAGCTTTTCTTCAGAAGAATATTTGCCCTTACTAAAAGATTTTCATGTGAAAATTGAACGTAATTGAAGGCGCATGGGTTTATAATCGCCTTATTTGTCGCTATTTTATTGGCGTACCTATTTCCAACTGCACTTAGCGATCTGCCTTTAAAGCAAATCACCAATATTGGAATTGGGTTAATTTTCTTTTTCTACGGACTTAAACTTGCGCCTTCAGAGTTGAAATTAGGCTTTTTAAACTATCGTTCACATATTTTAATACAACTCACCACCTTTGTGGCGTTCCCCCTTCTCACGCTTTTGTTTATCCCATTTTTTGATGGTGGGATGCAATCCAGGCTTTGGTTGGCAATCCTTTTTCTGGGAGCTCTGCCCTCCACTGTTTCATCAGCAGTTATAATGGTAGCAATAGCCAAGGGAAACCTCCCAACTGCTATTTTTAATGCAAGCCTCTCCGGATTGATCGGTATTGTAGCTACCCCGCTTTGGTTAAGTATTTTTATGATGAAATCCGGGGAATTTGAAATTTTGGATATATTGTTAAAACTTTTCCTTCAAGTTTTGTTGCCATTGATAATTGGGCTGCTATTGCAGCCATATTTAGGGAAAATGGCTCGTTTCCATAGTTCTAAATTGAGCTTTTTTGATAAATCGGTAATTGTACTGATCGTCTTTAACATTTTTAGCAATTCCTTTACCTCAAATTTATTTGATACTATAAAAGCACTGGATTTGTTGAAATTATTCGGAATTGTGCTTGTCTTATTCCTCCTGGTTTACTCGTTAATAGGATATGTTTGCAAGCTGATGAACTTCAGTTTAGAAGATACCATTACCGCCAAATTTTGCGGAAGCCAAAAATCCCTAATTCACGGCACGGTAATGGTAAAAATTATTTTTGGGAACTCTGCAAGCCTGGGTCTTTTCCTTTTGCCAATTATGTTTTACCATATTTTACAATTGCTTTTGATCTCCATTTTTGCCGAAAATTATCGGAAGCGATTGCTGAAGGAAAGCTTTAAATAATCAATATATAGCCCGTTTCACCTTGGTGCACTTTTAAAGATACACCGCGTATCTCGCGGCATTGATGGTAAATAAGATCCATCCTATTACCAACAGCAAACCTCCAAGGGGAGTTATTGGGCCTAAAAAACGAAGTTTTTTCCCATTTGCTGCACTTAAATTAAGTCCGTAAATACTGAAAGAGAACAAAAAAACACCAATTATAAGACTCCAACCCATAATTTGCTGAGAGGTTTCGAGAAACGGAAAAGCAATTCCGGTTATAATAAGCAAAAGGGCATGATACATTTGATATTTAACACCGGTTTCAAAACTTTTCAGCTGATCTTCGTTAAACTTCGATTTTAAAGCGTGTGCACCGAATGCTCCAAAAATTACCGCCAAACCACCATATACACCACCAAAAATTAATATTATTTCCTTCATCTAAATAAATTTAAAAGCTAAAATTAAGGTAAATAAAAAACCTGATCCGTTAAAAAAATACAATTTATGCTATCTTTAAAAAAAATGACGAATTATGAGAAAAACCTTATTTATTGCAGCGGTTTGCGCGCTGTTTTTCACCAGTTGCAGCCAAAAGATCGTAGGTTCCTGGAACATAGATCAGTATGAAATTAACGACCAAAAAGGTCAGAAAGTTACCTTAAAAAATGCCGGAGAGATCACTTTGAAAAAGAATGGAACCGGAGAAAAAAATGTAAAGTATAGCATCTTTAGTAATGATTACAGCGACATTCAACCTTTCGAATGGAATTTAGAGGAAACAAATTTGACTATTACCGGGTCAAATCCTAAAGAAGAATCCGATTTTAATAAAACCTGGATCATCATTACCAACAAGAGCAAAAAACAGGTATGGAAATCTACAGATGGCAGTACTACTGTGCAAGTTTTAGAACTTAGTAAGAAGTAATCCTACTGCAGCTTAACAATAAAATAGGCGGCCTAAATTTATTTTTAGGCCGCCTATTTTATTGTTATATTTTTTTTACTTGCTCAAATACATTCTTCTTCTGGCGTACAGATCATAAAATGTATCATCTTTAAGACTGTCTATAAAAAGGATGCTTTCACCTGTGCTCTTCATTTCGGGTCCCAATTCTTTATTTACATTAGGGAATTTATTGAAAGAAAATACCGGTTGTTTGATCGCATACCCCTTCAATACAGGCTTAAAATCAAAATCGGTTACTTTATTATGTCCCAACATTACCTTGGTTGCATAATTCACATAAGGTTCTCCGTATGCTTTTGATATAAAAGGAACTGTTCTCGAAGCACGTGGATTGGCTTCAATTATGTAAACCTTTTCATCTTTTATAGCAAACTGAATGTTTATGAGTCCCACAGTGTGTAAAGCCAGAGCGATTTTATTTGTGTGGTCAATGATCTGTTGCATTACCAGGTCACCAAGATTAAAAGGAGGAAGCAAGGCATTGGAATCTCCGGAATGTACTCCGCAAGGCTCGATATGCTCCATTATTCCAATGATATAGACATTTTCTCCATCACAAATAGCATCGGCTTCCGCTTCAATTGCTCCATCCAGATAGTGATCCAGCAATAATTTGTTATTCGGGATTTTGCGAAGCAGATCAACTACATGGGTTTCAAGGTCGTCTTTATTTATAACGATTTTCATTCCCTGTCCACCAAGTACATAAGACGGCCTGACCAAAATCGGGAATTTCAGTTCATCTGTCAATGCGAGGGCTTCATCGGCAGTTTCAGCAATTCCAAATTCGGGATATGGTATATCATTATCCTGAAGCAGTTTTGAGAAGCTTCCCCTGTCCTCGGCTAAATCAAGGGATTGGTATGTTGTTCCAATGATCTTAATTCCATATCTATCTAATTTTTCAGCCAGTTTCAGCGCGGTTTGTCCTCCCAGCTGAACTATCACCCCTTCAGGCTTTTCGTGGCGGATAATATCGTAGATATGTTCCCAATAGACCGGTTCAAAATAAAGCTTGTCGGCCACATCAAAATCGGTTGAAACCGTTTCAGGATTACAGTTAATCATAATGGTTTCATAACCACATTCAGCCGCAGCCAAAACCCCATGAACGCAACTGTAATCAAATTCTATTCCCTGGCCAATCCTGTTTGGTCCAGAACCCAGGACTACTATTTTTTTCTTTCCTGTTACCACGCTTTCATTGTCAACATAGCGTTTCCCGTCCGGGGTTTCTATTTCAGCTTCAAAAGTGGAATAGTAATATGGGGTTTGCGCTTTAAATTCGGCAGCACAAGTATCTACCAATTTAAAGATCCTGTTTATCCCAAAGGCATCTCTTTTATTGTAAACCTCACTTTCCAAACAACCTAACATGTGCGCTATTTGCCTGTCTGCAAAACCTTTTTGTTTGGCTTCCAGCAACAATTCCTTCTGTAAACTGTCAATATTATACTTTGAAATTTCAACTTCAAGGGCATAAAGTTCCTCATATTGTTTAAGGAACCACATATCTATTTTGGTGATTTCGTGGATGCGGCTTAGCGGAATTCCGATCTGAATTGCATCATAAATCACAAAAACCCTATCCCAGCTTGCAAAGGTGAGTTTTTCAATAATTTCCTCGTATTTTGTATAACCCTTTCCATCAGCACCAAGGCCATTTCGGCTAATTTCAAGCGATTGGGTGGCTTTGTGAAGCGCTTCCTGAAAAGATCTTCCTATTCCCATTACTTCCCCTACAGATTTCATTTGAAGACCAAGCGTGCGATCACTTCCTTCGAATTTATCGAAGTTCCACCGCGGGATCTTTACAATTACATAATCCAGACTTGGTTCAAATAAAGCTGAAGTAGATTTGGTAATTTGATTTTCCAGTTCATCCAAATGATAGCCAATAGCCAGTTTTGTGGCAATTTTCGCAATTGGATATCCTGTAGCTTTTGATGCAAGGGCAGAAGATCTGGAAACCCGGGGATTAATTTCAATAGCAATAATATCTTCATTTTCGTCCGGGCTCACTGCAAATTGAACATTACATCCACCGGCAAAATCACCTATACTGCGCATCATTTTAATGGCCATATCACGCATTCTCTGAAAAGCGGTATCACTAAGAGTCATTGCCGGGGCAACCGTTATGGAATCTCCGGTATGAATTCCCATAGGATCCATATTCTCAATTGAACAAATAATAACAACGTTGTCATTTTTATCCCTTAAAAGTTCCAATTCAAATTCTTTCCAACCTAATAAGGCTTTATCTATAAGCACCTCGTGAATTGGCGATGCTTCAAGTCCTCTGGTGAGCAATTCGCTAAAGTCTTCAGCCTTATGCACAAAGGCCGCCCCGCTTCCACCCAGGGTGAAAGAGGCACGGATAACCAGTGGAAAACCGAATTCCTGAGCCGCCTCTTTTCCTTCCAAATAAGAAGTAACAATTCTTGCTGGTGCCACCGGGATCCCAATCTTTTCCATAAGATCTTTAAATTTCTCACGGTTTTCGGTAATATTGATAGCATCAATATCAACCCCTATAAGTTTTACTCCAAAATCCTTCCAAATCCCCTTTTCATCTGCTTCAATACATAAGTTTAAAGCGGTTTGCCCACCCATGGTTGGCAAAACGGCATCCAGGTTGGGATGTTCCTTAAGGATCTCTAAAATAGATTTTGTGGTAAGGGGTTTCAAATAGACATAATCGGCCATGGTAGGGTCGGTCATGATGGTCGCTGGGTTGGAATTTATCAGAATAGTCTCTATTCCTTCTTCTCTCAAGGATTTTAAAGATTGTGCACCCGCGTAATCAAACTCGCAGGCCTGGCCAATTACAATGGGTCCGGAACCAATTATTAAAACACTTTTAATCTGATTGTTTTTCGGCATTTTAAAGAGGAAATTATTTTTTTATAAAAATAGGAATCGTTTGAATATAAAAAAAGGCGTTACTTAAAAAAGTAACACCTTAATATTTTGATACTAATTTTCACTAGTGTTTGTGTCTTGTCTCAGAGGATACAGATAATTTTTTTCTACCTTTAGCTCTTCTTCTAGCCAACACTTTTCTTCCGTTCACACTTGCCATGCGCTCTCTAAAACCGTGCTTATTTTTTCTTTTTCTCTTAGATGGTTGAAACGTTCTTTTCATTTTATTATCTTTAAATCTCTATGGAAACCTTAGTTTAATTAGTTTTAAGCCTTTCTTTAAAACTGCGGGCAAATATACAAAGACTTTGATATCTTCCAAAAACTAAATAATAAAATTTTTTAATAGTTTTTGCTAACTTTGCAGACTGAAAAAACACCACCCAATATGTTTAACAAAAATATCAAAATAGTTATAACCGGAATTATAATTGCTGTTGCCATTTGGCAATTTACCCTTGGAAACATTGGGAACGGAATTATGTATATTCTGATTTCAACAATATTTATTTTTCTGTATTTTAAAAATGAAATGATCTTAATGGCATTTTTAAGATTGCGGAAACAAGATTTTACAGGCGCAAAAAAATGGCTCGATAAAATAAAAAAACCTGAAACAGCTCTTACACAAGGCCAACAAGGCTACTTTTGGTACCTGCATGGGTTGATGCTTTCTCAAACAAATATTACGAAAGCCGAAAAATATTTTAAAAAGGCCATAAAACTCGGATTATCAATGAGCCAGGATCTTGCGATGGCCAAACTCAATCTGGCGGGTATTGCAATGCACAAAAGGCGCAAACGTGAAGCTCAAATCCTCCTTACCGAGGCAAAAAAACTGGATAAACACGGGATGTTAAAAGAGCAGATCCAAATGATGAAACAACAGATGAAAAAAATCTGATTTCTTCAGGAATTAAAATTCTTAAGATATTTTTTATTTTTCTTAACCCTTTGGCGAATATTTTGACCCTTTAACGATTAATTTTCGCCACACTCTCTAGCTTACCTAACTTTGTATTAACATATTGTAAATACAATAAATGGTAAGATTTTTACTGCTGTTTTTAATCTTATATTTCACTCAACCCTCCTTTGGACAACAGGAAGAAAAAAAAATTTTCTTTTCTGAAGCTCTTTCCCAGCATTTGCCTAAATATGAAAAAAAGGCAAAAAAAGCTTATGAACTCAGGGATTACGATCTGGGACGGGAATTATTTGATTCTTTGGTGAAATTTGAATTAAATGAAAGTTATATGGATAACTTTAAATTTAATCAATTAAACAGCAAAAAAATCACCTTTTACGACTTCAAAAAACCAGTATATCTTATCACTCATTCCTCCTGGTGCGTTAGCCCTAAAGGAGAAATCCCAGCCCTAAATCAATTGGCAAGCAAATATCACGATAAAATTGACTTTGTGATTTTATTTTGGGATGATAAGAGAACCACCAAAGAGATGTCGAAAGCCTACAATGAGAACATTAAGATCCTTTATGTGGACGAAATGCAAAATCACAGCTCTTATGTTATAAGGCAGCTTAAGCACTCCTTAGGCCTGCCCACCACATTTTTAATTGATGAAAATAAAAAGATTCTGGATATTAGGCGCGGTGTCACACATTCATTCGGAAAAAGTTTCGAAGAATCCTTTGATCTAAACTACAATAACATTTATGACGGGATCGCCAACCAGCTTTTAGATGAGGAAAACAATTATCCCGGTCAGCAAACTGCTGCCTTAAATTAAGGAAATTCTAAAATCTTCCT
>JBDNHN010000452.1:0-4833 GCA_041688725.1 Gillisia sp. | reverse complement strand
TTTTCATCATAATCTGATTTATTTGAGTAATGTGAATTTAGATTTTGTTCAATTGATACTCGGTCAATATCACTATTAACAAGAAAGGACATTGACCAATGATATTTTTGATTATTCTCACTTTCTTGTCCAATTTGATATTCATCTGCGTAATCTTGACTGAATTCTGAATTAATCTGTTTAAAGGCAATTTTTAATTTCATGTCTTTTTGTTTTATGTATACATATTGTCTATCTCTCCCTATTTCAACTATTGAAATTAAAGATCCTTTGGACGAAAATCAGTCCTATATTGCTTCTATTTTTTGAAGCCATTAATTAAATTCTACTCCAACAAAATCCCCTTTTGCATCAACATCTGGTTATTTGAGTAAAACGGAACGTCAGTATTTCCAAGTACACTTGCGGGTACATTAGCCAATTCTGGAAGATTATCCATGGGCACAATAGTAGTTCTCGCTCCATTCTCTGAAAGCATAGTAATCTTATCAGCTAAAGAAATAGATTTCTCAACTGCCCCTCCAACAGAAATATTTCCTAAAACAGCTAATCCCGGTTTTAAATTCTTTTTATAAATAGAGGAGATGATGGCCATATAAACAGCCGATCCTATTCCGGTCGAAATATTGGATCCCAGGACTGTTGTCACCTGCACCGAAATATCAAAGTTGGATAGAGAATGTTGAGAGTTTAAAATTGTCTTTTCATTTGCTTTGATATACTGGTATGTGTTCTTGATATTCTCCTTCACCTTAGTATTACTCAAGCCGGTAATGTTTAATTTACCTGATCCCTGGGTAGTAACCACTTCTATACGAACAAGTGCAAGATGATCACCATCACTGGTACAGGTGTAGCAAACTCCGGGTTGCAACGGGGTGTTTTCTATGAGGTGCGAACCCTTTTCTTCCGGAAGACCCACGTAGTGCTCTTCCTGTGTTTCTTTGTCGATGTAGGAGAAATTGGTGTCCCAGAATTCCATTCCGCCTATTCGCTTTAATTGTTCTTTTACCCTTCTTCGCATCTCAAGTGCAATTTCCAGGTATTCCCTTACATCTTCTTTTGTGTAAGAGCCATCCGGATGTAACAGTTTAATAAAACCGGAAACTGTTTTCTTTACAGGTTTGGTGTCTCGCTGTTTTAAATGAGAACCTAATGAGAAGTATTCTTCCAAGGCATCTGTATAAGTGACACGCCTAAAAGATTTTAAACACTCTGAAAAATAATCTGTGCTAAACCCGTAATTATTGGTAAAGTTCTTTGGAGAAAACTTGATCATCTCCCAGCCGGGCAGGTAAAAATGAAGCCTGTCAAGAAACGCAGTATCTGTGTTGACTTCATCAGAGAGTGCAGCAAAGAGGTGGCTGGTTTGTAAGATTGTTTCTACCGGCTGATTTATATTTCCGTTTAGAATTATGGAAGCAACCCCTGTAATTTCCCCACCAGACCCGGCCCTTGAAAAGGAGCCAGATTCAAGGTAATCCTTCATTAAGGGGATAGCATCCCTGTCCTTAAAGATTTTATCTGTGGCTTCGTCAAAACAAACCGCATCCCACTGGCCCACAGCACCTACTCTTCCTGTGGATCCATGAACAAATAGCTTTGCAACCGTCCCCTGCCCTCCCGAAATAAGCATCGCGTATGGCGTGAGTTCTTTAAACACAAAAGATTTTCCAGTAGACCTTGGCCCAAGTTCAATAAAATTAAAGTTTGATTCTACCAATGGAATTAACCGGGACAGCAAAAGCATTTTTACGCGGTGGGACATACCTTCCGATTCTGGCTCATAACCACAACTCCGCAATAATATATTTAGCCATTCCTGCTTCGAAAATTCTTTACGTTTTTCTATAAGTCGGGAATTGTCAAATGAAGACAACTGGATAGGATTGATGTCTTTAATCACAAATGGATGCAAAACGTTTCCGTCTTTACTAAAAGCATCATACTCAACATCAATTATAGCCCATATCCCTCCCATTAACATCTTTTCATGTTCAGCTACCATAGCGTCTAATATGACACCATCTTTGATATTGCTGTTTTGTAACTGGGCCCAGTAAACATCTTTTTTCGTGTCCAGCTTTACAGAGATCTTATCAATAATCTTATAGGAACCATCCTGACGAATCCGGGACTGGATTAGATTGCTTTCTTCAGGATTTACATAATGTTCAGAAAGGATCTTTTTTACGTTCTCCATTCCCTGTCTTATCTTCTCCTCATCATCTGTAGAGCAGGAGTTGGCGATTAGGTATTCCAGTACAAAAACAGGAACATTCGCACCCACTTTTACAGATCTCACCAAATCCTTCTTCACTACAAACCCCCGATAGTTATCCAGAAGTTTTTTATCTAATTCGTCTAATATTATCATAAGCAATATTTTAAAGCAAACCTCCAAGGTTACGGGCGCTACTCTTTTTGATGGTAATTTTGTCTAATTGTTCCCTGGTGATAGCATCCAACACCTTCAGCTCAATCTCTTTATGCGAACCAAACTGAAATTCGCGTTTAAGTTGCTGATCCTTTTCAATAGTAAAAACATCACTTTCGTTTACATTTTCATTATTGCTAAAAAACATAAGCGTCACCTTTCTACTGGTGGTAAAAAGATTATCAGAACTCGATTTCGCCATCAACTTCACACTGTACAAATCTCCTGTAACTTCTTTAAGATCCTCTTTATTTAAAATAGTAACCGTCAAGGCAGTTTCGGTGTTTTTTGTTTTAGACCATTTCAGAAACGGAAGTATGGTTTCCTGAGGAGCCATTCCACCGTGGCTAAAACCATAAACCCCGGGACTTTTAAAGGGACCTAATCTTTTGGCAAAATATATGTAATTAAACTCTCCGTAAGGCAATTCTTCCTCCCGCAGGAGGTCCTTATCTACATCCTGCTGTGTCTTGGTAGAAATGTATCGTTCATTTTTCTTTGCCTTACCTTTGAATTCTACTTCTATTTTATCTGAATTTTCTAACACTCCGGTAAGCACAAAGCCGTGGTCCGTGACCAGGTAAACATTTTGATATCCGTTTTTGAGTAGCTGTTCAATCTTTTGAGCGTAGAGATTGGCCACCTTATCAAAATATTTTAAGGCAGATTGTTGATAGGTTTCCCCCAGCTTATCAGGATCTTTATGGCTGCAGATAAGGTAATGGTGTTTATCTGTGAGTTCTGTCACCCGTTCCAGGTCAATAAATCCAATATCCTTATCAGAGTTTTTCTTTTGCAGATAGGTTTCCCTATCCAGTTTTGTTGGTAGGACTTCACCCGTATCAACGTAAAGCTGACTCATATTATGTTCGGTTATAGAAGGTAGTCCGGCAAACATATATTTTCTATCCTTTGATAGCTCATATTCTATAGGAACCCTTGCTATAATATCCTGTGCAAATTCAAACGACACACCGTCCCCAACAACAATAGCAGTTTTTTGTGCAACATTATCAAGTATGTTCTGAATTTGTCCTGTTTGATTTGATTCGTAGGCATCCGCATATTTAAACCATTTGTCCAGGAAGATGTCTGAGAGGTTTTTATAATAATTTTGAAGCGGTTCAATCAAGTTTTCATTGGTAATGAACCTGGCATATAATTTTCTTATCGCCGCATCTACTTTATAGAAGTATTTGGTGTAAAAAGATACAGCTTCTTCAAAAGATGCTATTTGACTAATGTTTTTATCATCAAATTCCAAAAGGGTTTTAATATGCTTCCAGAATTCTAAATTGAGATTATTTGCCGCTTTCCCCGAGATCCTTTGATTTAATAGGGGAAGAAAATCTGCTACATACTTTTTATCATAGATATTTTTGCCAAGGTCCTTTAACCAAAGTTCATCGATTTGAATAAAAGGATGGGAAGGATGCACTATAAATGGATTAAAATCAGCCGGAAGTTTATATTTCTTCAAATAAGCATCCAGTGAACTTCGGTAGGAATTGCTATCCAGCCAGGTCTTGTAAACCTCCAGTAACATTTTATTGGGATTATTTTTTACAAGGCCGTTAAAAAGGTGCTTCACCACTTCTGTCCCCAGAGTAGAGGCGGGTTTTTTTACATAGGTTTGCCCTATTAAATTATTTACACTTTTAAAGAATATTTCCCTTACTGTCTTATCGTAACCCATAAGATGCTTTTCCGGATTATGCAGGAAGGGCAATAATTCTTTTTCCAGATCAAAAATTTCTGAAGAACCTTTATGAGTGAGATCTATCCAGTAGGTTTGGTCTTTCCCGATACTCACTTTTGCTGCTGAAATCAATTCTTCCTTCTCCATATTGAGATTCAGATTGAGATTTTTATGAACCTTGTCCCTAACGTAATTCTGAAGGTATTTTATTTCTATGATTCCATTGGTCTCGCAGTATTCTCTTATAAATTTTAAATTGGTCTTGGCAGTGGTGGTATAAATTAAAAATTTATTCCCGGTATCCCTGGATTTTTCAATTTCATATTTGATTTTAAGTTCTTCGAGTTCAGTATTAGCGATAAAGATCTTGTAGCCATCCTTTACCACGTCCAGCAAGAAACCGGCCTCTTTAGACTCATCGATAAATACCGCCAGTTGATGGTTACTGTAAATTTTCTCCAGGTCTTTCTTAAACCAATTGTCTATCATAATTTCTAATTCTAAATTTTGAGCCAACTCCATTTTTAACTTCCAGTCTGGTACCTTTTGGATGCTACTTGGTACCTTTTTCAATTAATCCTTTCTAATCCTGCGGTTTTGCAGGATTTAGCCCGGTACTAATTTTAGCTAAGCCTGGTTCCAGATTCTTGTCCCTGATTTCGATCTTTGACCTGTTTCATTTAAAGTGACATTTATC
>JBDNHN010000059.1:0-6321 GCA_041688725.1 Gillisia sp. | reverse complement strand
TCTGCTGATGAGTTATGACTAATTATGTCAAAATATACTAATATGCCTTCGGGTAAAAAATAACGGGCTAATTCTATGTCCAATTTCTGAGTGTTTTTCTTGCAAAGATACATTTATCCCCAAGTTTTTATCTTGATCCCATAATGCGCCTAATATTGGGAGTAGCGCCACCTCGGTATTAATTGGCTATGTTGCAGGCGGTACAAAAACGCTTCGCATAGGTTCTGGTGGCATTATGCTGCCCAATCACTCGCCATTAATTATTGCCGAACAATTTGGCACTTTAGCATCTTTATACCCTAACCGAATTGATCTGGGCTTGGGTAGAGCACCCGGAACAGACAGAGAAACAGCACAAGCTATACGCTCAGATTTTATGCAAGCCGCACATTCTTTTCCTGATGAATTAGAAAAGTTAGAAAACTACTTTTCTATAGAAAATGCCAGTTCTAAAGTTCGTGCCACGGTAGCAGAAGGGGTTGAAGTTCCCATCTATATTTTGGGTTCCAGCACAGATAGTGCGCATTTGGCCGCAAAAAAAGGATTGCCTTATGCATTTGCCAGCCACTTTGCGACAACCCATTTATGGGACGCGCTGGAAATTTACCGTAAAGAGTTTCAACCATCAAGCGACTTAAAAAAACCTTATGTGATGGCCGGGGTAAATATTATTATCGCCGATACTGACGAAGAAGCCGAACGTTTGTCAACATCCTTAATCCGCATGATCGTTGGTATATTTACAGGCAAACGTGATTATGTGCAACCGCCAACAGCCATGACCAATGAGTTTAAGGAGATTATGCAAAACCCTCAAATACACCAAATGTTAAAATATTCTTATATAGGTAGTAAAGCCACAGTTAAGGCTCAGGTAAAAGAATTTATGGAGCAAACCAGAGCTGACGAACTTATTGCCGTTACTAATATTTATGATGTGAAAGACAGGATTAGATCTTATGAATTATTTGCGGAGATCATGAAGGAGTTGAATTAAAATCTGTCTGTTATTACGAGTAAAGCGAACTTTTGTTTTTTCTTCTCAAATATTTCTTTAAAAATGTAATGAAACCCCCATTAAGATTAGGGTTCACGAACTCCTATTTATCAGGTAGGAGAGGGGTGAGTACTTACTCTTTGCCCAAACAACGATAGGAGTGAAGTGGGAATGTGTATGGAAAGGAAAAAGTTCTGAATGCATAAATTAACAGTATCTTATTTTGCAATATTAATAAAACACACTAAATTGCACCAATAGTATGATTATTAAAACAAGTAATATGTCTACAATTAGAAAAACAATAACATTTACGGAAAAACAAGATAAGTGGATAAAATCAAGAATTATATCCGGCGAATTTACTAATGATAGTGAATATCTTCGGGATTTAGTAAGACGTGACCAGGCTAAAAATGCTAAATTTTCAGCGCTTAAAGCAGCTATAACTGAGGGTATGGATAGTGGCGTTAGTGGTAAATCTATTCCCGATATTATGAATGAAGTCGAAGAACGTATGCGAGCAGATGGGCGTTTATAAATTATCAGGAAAAGCTGAAAGTGATCTTGACCAAATGTATGAATATGGTATCGAAACATTTGGATTAAAACAAGCTGAGACATACTTATTAGGAATGCACACGCTGTTTCAAATATTAGCTGATAATGCTACTCTTGGACGTGATGCATCAGAATTTATACTTTCATTAAAGCGATTTTCGTATAAATCTCATACTATTTTTTATTTAGCTACAGATATTGACATCCTAATTGTTCGAATATTGAATCAAAGTATGGATTATGAAAATAATTTATACTTATAAATTCCCTGAACGCAATTACAATAGAACTCAAAAAAACATAGTCTATAACGCAATTTCATATAATGTTGGCATATAAACAATACTATATATTTGTTCTATAATTTATATTATGTAAAACAGAATATTTAGAAGTCTTATTTCTCCATTTTTAAAGCTGGTTTTAAGAAAATGAATAAATACTAACTTCCTGAAGTTCTTCCACCTCGCTGTAAGCTTAATAAGAAAGCAAGCTCAACACTATTTATAAAGTTTGGAACACGTATTATCCCTTAAATAAATAGTCTTTAATTTTCCTGTTGACACAAGACCCTTAATTTTTAAACTTTATCATTCAAGAAAACCTCAGTCCTTTTTTGTTTTCCTCTAAATACTTCGAACTTTAGGTGCTTTAAGTTCTGTATTTTTATAATCAATAAGTTATTTTTGCCCGATGCAAAAAAATCTCCGGACTTCGCAATTTGAATTTGTGGCGCTTATGGCGTCCTTGATGTCTGTGGTGGCATTAGCGATCGATGCCTTATTGCCGGCTCTGGATATTATTGGGATTACAATTGGGACTGTCGAAATCGTGGATAACCAATTGCTTATCACGATGATCTTCCTTGGTCTTGGGTTTGGTCCTTTGGTTTTTGGCCCTCTTTCAGACAGTTTAGGGAGAAAACCAGTTGTGTACATGGGTTTTGCCCTGTTTATCCTTGCCAGTTTCATCTGTGTAAATTCAACAAGTTTAGAAACGATGGTTATAGGAAGGATCTTGCAGGGAATTGGCCTTTCCGCACCCAGAACCATGAGTATTGCTATTATTCGCGATATGTACAGTGGAGATTATATGGCGCGTATCATGTCTTTTGTGACCGTTGTTTTTATATTGGTTCCTGTGGTTGCTCCGGCTTTGGGTAAATTTGTTCTTGATTACTACAACTGGCGTGGGATTTTCTATATTCAGGTACTCATCAGTATTTTGGTTTCCTGGTGGTTTTGGAAACGACAACCTGAGACTTTATCAATTCAAAACAAGAAAAGATTTTCCAAAAAGGGTTTTATAGGTGAATTTAAAGAGTTGATAAAATATAAAAGAACCATTGGTTTTACTATCATTGCCGGGTTTATTACCGGATCTTTTATGGTTTACCTAAGTAGTGCCCAGCAAATATTTCAGAATCAGTATAATTTGAAGGAAGAGTTTCCATTCATTTTTGCCGGACTTGCAATATCTATAGGTTCGGCTGTTTTACTCAATGGAATATTGGTTATAAAATACGGGATGGAAAAATTGATCACCACAGCCCTAGTTTCATTTTTTGTGGTCTCGGCGACATATATTGCCTTATTTTATAATACCCCGAATCCGGATGTTCGCATTTTGCTCCTGTTTTTTGCACTGCAATTTTTTAGTATTGGTTTTCTCTTCGGAAATTTACGCGCAATGGCTATGGAACCTGTAGGGCATATTGCCGGGATTGCTGCAGCCATTACCGGTTTTATTTCCACTATTATGGCAGTTCCTATCAGTATCTTTATTGGAAGGTTTATTTCTGAAACAGCTTTGCCCCTGTTTATTGGTTTTTCAATATGCGCGGCCCTGTCAATTGGTTTGCTTATTTACTTAAAAACAGACGAGAAGCGAGCCACTTTGACTCCCTAAAACATATCCGTATGAACCGGAATTTAACAGAATAATAATTGTAGCAGTGAGCAAACCTACTTTTTAATAATTTTGGATTTATCAGCAAATCCTTTTAATTGGACATCTGCCTTTCCATAAACATAAATTTTACTTCTCCCTTCTGAACTTACCTCAAGATTCTTAGAAACCCTTATATTAACATCTGAATTATTTGAAGAAAAAAGCGCGGCAGTCCTGGAATCCATCTTTTTTGCATCCAGATCCGCAGAATTCTCTAATCTAAACTCACTGTGCTTTGAATCTCCTGAAAGTGTTAACTGCGCTTTGTTTTTCAAGGAGACTTTTAGATTATCAGTATTAATTTTACCTTTAAAGTCAGTCCGGTCACTCATCTCAATCTGGAGATTCTTTGCCTTGAGATTTATTTTTCCACCGGCATTTTTATCCATATTTATTTGAATATCATTAGTTTCTATCTCCATATCAAATTTGGAAGAATTATTTCCATCAATCAAAATATTATCGAATCTCAGCTTCTTATCCGTTTTAACAATAGCATCATCCCTGAGTATGACGCGGTCAATCCCAGTTACTTTTAAATTGACTTCCAGTTCTTTAAAGCTGCTTATTTTTTTGGAAGTGAATATTTTTAAAACATCGTTTATAACCATGAACTGAATTTCCTCCACAAGATTTGAATCTGTATTTAAAACATAGCTGTTTTTATTTCCATGGGAGATGATTACCGTGATATTATCGGATATTTCCAGGGCGTTGAATTTTTCATCCAGGTCATTTAATTGTGATACCACTTCCCTATTGCCTTTAATTTTATCATTTGATTGAGAATAACCTATGGAACCGATAAAAAAGACCAGTAATATTATGATTGATTTTTTCATGATTTGACTTTTTAATTAATTTAAATTCCTTTCAAAATATCTGTAAAACTTACGTTTTTTATTGTTTTTTAGCTGGCAGTGCCTTCAAATCACCCCAGTAAGATATTGGATCACGCTCTGAGCTATTTACAGAAGTGCTCACATTTCCTTTTGGAAAAAGTGTAATAATAAACTCGAGATGCTCAGATCTCTGCCGGCCTTCAAATTTAATAAGAATATTATTTTTAGTCATATCCTCTGTTATATCAAGATCATTCGCTGGCCCTTCATATTCTATTGCTCCTGAAGTACCATATCCCCCACCGGATTGTCTCACACCAAAATAAGGCAAAAACACTTCTACACTATCTCCTTTAAACCGGATAAAATTTGAATTATCTATCAAATTGATCGTGGTTAATCGCAACGGAACCGCCCAGTCATTTTCTATTTCGAATTCACGTGAATTAACCAGTTCCCTAAGTTGTTCGAAATTCTGTAAATCATTGCTGCTCCCTGTATTTTTTGTGCTGCCGCAAGCCATTGTCATTAGTATGACTCCAATTGCTAAAAACCCTAATTGCAATCTGGATTTTACTTTTTTTAAAGCTGAAATTGATTCAGTTTTCATAATTAATTTTTATATTTAAGCTTTAGCGGCTGTTTACTTGAGCTCTGTATCTAATTAACAATTAAACTTTTATAATCAATACTGTCCTAAATAAATTTATACGAATATAAAGCTATTGCATTTATTGGGTTTACCGGTGATAAATTGTAAATTTCAAAAAAGCACCCCTTGTCT
This sequence comes from Gillisia sp., assembly GCA_041688725.1. Taxonomy (GTDB): domain Bacteria; phylum Bacteroidota; class Bacteroidia; order Flavobacteriales; family Flavobacteriaceae; genus Gillisia. The sequence goes on along the minus strand of JBDNHN010000059.1, from coordinate 1,187 downwards.
ATTGTCTGGGGGCGGTTGTCCACTATCTTCAAATGGTTTATCAAGCCATTGTTGGAGGTTAATTTTTACAAATAAGTTGAGCCTAATAAAGGCAACCAAATTGGATAAATACCAACCGTATTTTGCCATTGCCTTAAGGGCTTTTAGTACAAGAATAGTAATCAAAGCTGTCCATATTTGGATCATAACTGCATTTTTAGAGGTACCCACGAATGACTTGATGTGCAATAGTTGTTTGATATCCCTAAAAAATATCTCCACTTGCCATCTACTTTTATAGAGCTCGGAAATAGTGTTTGCTGTCCAGGTTTTTTGATTTGTGATTACTTCTATGACCTGTTTGTTTTCATCATCCCATATTGCAACCCTTCTAAGCCTTTTTGGAAACTTTTTCTTTGACTTGATTCCTGTCAATTCAATGATTTCATCTTTAAGGATATGTTCATGCCTGTTATCAGGCAAGGGGTTTTCTTTAACGATATCGAATTTTATGTTCTCCTTGTGCCTGACAACGAAAAATACCTGGTTGCTGTCCCAAACATTCAACAGTGAGAAATCGTTGTAAAACCGGTCTGCTACCACCACGCTGTTTTTTATCAAAGGAATATCATAGGCACCTTTATTATCCGCTGTTTTGCCATTGGTAATATTTATATAAGTTGGCAGGTTCCCGTCATAATCAAGTAATGTGTGCATCTTTATAGCTCCTTTGGCTGTTTTATATTTTGCCCAGTCAAACAGGCTTAAGCACAAACTAATGGTGGTGGAATCCAGTAAGAAAATTTTGGATTTAATCTTGAATTTTACTCCCTTAAATTTGGCTTGCTGTCCTAAACTTTTGAGCAATTGATAATAATATTCCCGGAAAAGTTCCCAATCCCTGTTTTTGTTTTGATAGCTAATAGTGGATTTTGATGGAGCTTTGCTTATGCCTAAATGGTTTAAATTGCCAGTAGCCGAGCGTAGACCATTACTTATATCCCTTAAAGATTGACTTTTAGCAAACTGGCAGAATAGCATCGAGACCAAATGCGTCCAGCTTGTAAAGCCTTTTTGGTGCTTGTCGGTTTGCTTTTCTTTTACAATTTTGGAAAATTTGGCACGATCCAATTTGGCGATAATCTGAGAAAACAATGTTATATTTGTCATAAGAGAGGATGTTGTTTTTGTGGTGCAGCTCAAAGTTA
>JBDNHN010000451.1:0-1170 GCA_041688725.1 Gillisia sp. | reverse complement strand
GGCATACTTATACTGCCTTCCCTAATATAAACTGAACCGCCGTAGTATTTCCAGATGTTTTTTCGCAGGGAACAGATCTTTCCGTTATTAGGTCTTATAGTCACCAATCCTACCACTAAATAATCCGGTAAATGCGGGAATGGGATATTCTCATAAGAAACCAAAGGCGGATTTGAGAGATAGGCGTTTACAAGGTTCTGGATCTTACTGTCGTCAAAAAAATCCACCCCCCGAATGCTATTGTCATCGTCTTCAACTCCTATTACCATATAGGAATTATTGTTGGGATTGGAATTTGCCAAGGCGCAAATGTGTTTTAAAAATTTGGCTTTTCCTTCTTTTTGGCCAATATTGAGCAACCGCTTTTTATCATAAAAGCTGTTCTCGTCATTATGTGCAAGTAAATTTTTAATTAATAGGCGTTTGTTGATCATTTTAAAACTTTTGTCATTCCTGTAAAATTGAGAATCTCTTTTTCTATATTGTTTTTAATGATTATTCAAATCTTCAATTTGAATAATCTAAAGATAATTAATCTTTATTTACAATAGTACTGTTTGCCTGGGAGGTTGGCATTACAGTTAGATCGGCAATATTCACGTGATACGGTCTTGAAACCACAAATGTTATTATATCGGCAATATCCTCCGGTAAAAGTGGCTGAAATCCTTCATATACTTTTTGGGCACGTGCCTCATCTCCTTTGAACCGCACTTTGCTAAAATCGGTTTTGGTCATGCCGGGATTGACTGCGCCAACCCTAATACCGGCTTTGTTCAAATCTATTCTCATCGCCTGGTTGATGGCATCCACAGCAAATTTACTTGCACAATAAACATTTCCGTTAGGATAAACTTCTTTTCCGGCAGTAGAGCCAATATTGATAACATGTCCTGATTTACGTTCTACCATTCCGGGAATTATCGCTTTGCTCACATACAACAGGCCTTTTACATTGATATCTATCATAGCATCCCAATCATCGGTATTTCCTGCCTGAATTGAATCCATGCCATGTGCATTTCCCGCATTGTTGACCAAAATATCGACATTCCGAAATTCTCTGGGCAAACTTTCAATTTGTTTAAAAACTTCGGTTTTATCGCGAATATCAAAACACAAAGTAGTAACGGAAACCAGTTTGGACAATTCGGTTTTAAGCTCGTCAAG
>JBDNHN010000450.1:0-7029 GCA_041688725.1 Gillisia sp. | reverse complement strand
TTATTACCCGATGAGTAGGTTATAATTAAACATAAAGAAGAGTTAATTAACCAAGTTTTATAGCCTCTCATCGCAACTCAAATAGAGCACCTCGTAAGTTAAGTTTGGGTAAAATGGCATGATTTAGCGTAAAATTAATTTTAAAAATTGTGTTTAAGGCTTAAAAAGAACACAACATGAACTATACATAACTCTAATGATACTAAATTAAGAAGTAATAATTTCATAAAATTAAGGGTCTACAATATGCTTTAACTATAGAAAGACACTAAGAAATAATAGTAAACTGTTAAATACTAACACCTTTTATTAAGACGCGCAGTTTTTTTGCTAATATATTTTGTGAATTTTGTGAATTAAAATGTAAATTTAGGAATGACTAATTAAATTTCACTTTTTCACATTGAAAAATTGAAAATGAGTAATTTAAAATAATTATGCAATGAAAAACAATTTTCTAAGATTAGCACTTTGCTTGTTTACAACTGTTATATCTGCCCAAGTTGCTCAAGTTTCCGTTGTAAAAAATGATGCTGGAATGAAATTAGTAGTGAATGGCGACGATTTTATGATCAACGGTATGAACTGGGATTATTTTCCGATAGGTACAAATTTTAACTATAGTTTGTGGAACCAATCTGATGATGTTATTAAAGCAGCACTGGATGCAGAAATGGGTCTTTTAAAAAATATGGGAGTTAACTCAATTAGACTTTATACTGGCATCCAACCAAAATGGATAACATATATCTATGACAATTATGGAATTTACACCATGTTGAACCATTCCTTTGGGAGATACGGACTTACAATCAATGGAGCCTGGGTTCCAATAACTAATTATTCCGATTCTAACACACAAGAAATATTACTTTCTGAGGTTACAAAAATGGCCGAGGAATATAAAAACACACCAGGTCTGTTGATGTTCTTATTGGGTAATGAGAATAACTACGGTCTCTTTTGGGCAGGAGCTGAAACGGAAGATTTTCCTGACGATGAAGAAGAAAGAATTTTTGTAGGTGAAAGTCGTGGTAGACCTATGTACAAACTAATGAATGAGGCAGCCATTAGGATGAAGGCTATAAATACTTCACACCCTGTTGCCATCTGTAATGGAGATGTATTGTTTTTAGACATTATTGCCGAAGAATGTAAAGATGTTGATATCTATGGTGTTAATATGTACCGAGGTGTATCATTTGGAGATGCATTCCAGAAAGTTAAAGATGTACTTGATAAACCCATTATGTTTACAGAATTTGGTGCAGATGCATTTAACGCTATTGATAATAGTGAAGATCAGCAGTCTCAGGCTTATTATATGGTAGGCAACTGGCAGGAGATTTATGAGAATGCCTATGGAATGGGAAAAACCGGCAATTCTATTGGCGGGTTTACATTTCAGTTTAGTGACGGCTGGTGGAAATTTGGACAAACCAAAAATTTGGATAAACATGATAATAACGCTTCATGGTCTAATGGAGGTTATCTAAGGGACTTTGAATTTGGAGTAAATAACATGAATGAGGAATGGTTTGGAATTTGTGCCAAAGGCCCAACAAATGAAAGAGGGCTATATGATTTATACCCACGTGCTGCCTATTACGCTTTAAAAGAAGTGCACCAATTAAATCCATACGATGCTGGTGTTACACCAGATTTTATTAAAAATCATTTTGATAATATTCAATTAATGGATGCTGTTTTGAGGGCGCGAGGAGATAAAGCGGCCTTAGGAGTTGAAAGTAATGCCAAGATCCGTATTAGCAATTTGAGAGCCGAATTCACAACTTATAATACTGGAGGTAGTTTAATTACAACACCAGATGACCCAGCCCCGGATGAATTAACCTACCCAAATCAACTGGGTTTTGATCACATGCAGTCTTATTATGTAGGGATTGAAGGAAACCCGTCTTCAAATATGCGTGCAAATGTGAATTTTAATATTCTTGGACATATAGCAGAAAACCCTATTGATGAGATTTTTTATGAGAATAGAGGGCGCTCACGCTCGGTTAATACCGATGAAGGTAACCTGGAAATTACTGACTTAAATCGTGTACAAGTATATAACGCTGAATATGAATGGAACGCTAAGGATTTCGATTTAAGAGGTTTTTATCGTACAGGTCATTATCATTGGGGTTATGAAGGCGATTTTTTCGGTTTATATCCCGAAGCAAACTATGGTCCAAACCTGGATATCTATAACGGTGAAATTCTTGGTTTTGAAGTTGATGGTAAAAGGGGTTTAGATGGTTTAAAAGCAGCATTTGGACCTCAACTTTGGTGGGGGGCAAACCCGGCAGTCTTATTAAAATACAGTCGAACAATAGGTAAATTTGATGTTACTGGGATTTATCATGAAGACATAGACCAAGCATCCAATGTTGTTTCTTCATTTGCAGTTCCACTTCCACAAACACGTAGAGTTACTCTTCATGTTAAAAGAGAATTTGGATCTTTCGGACTTGAAGTTGGAGGTATTTGGGGAGGTGAACCCTTAAATGGAAGAGAATTTCAAATTGCCGAAATTAATGATGAATGGCTATCATCTACCGATAAATCTGGACCGAAATACACAATTTATACTGATAAAATTAATTCAGAGGATAACTGGGGTGGAAAAGCTAAAATAACCTTTTCTAGTGGACCTTTTAACTGGTATGCACAGGCAGCAGCAATGGGCTTAGTTGCTAATGGTGGTGCAGACCAAACACAAACGTTTACCGGATGGAGACTAAAGGATAGTGGCAGCGGAAACCAAACCAACGTTCTTTCAGGTTTCACTTATTTAATTGGTAACCTTCAAATTGCACCTAATTTTTTATGGCAAAAACCCATAGTTGATGCAATGCCAAATGATGTTCAAGCGCCTGGAAGACTTAGAAATATCCTAGATGACCCATTTTCAGTAAGAGCAAATAGAGAAACAGTAGCAGGAGAACTTCTACTTACCTATGACCCTACACCTGCAACTTGGATGTACGAATGGGATAATGATAGGACTGAAGACGCTAAGTTTGCAATAAGTGCTGGTTTTGTTTATCGTCATCTCCCAACTGCGCAAGACGCTGCAATAGGATTTTTAGAAAATCGTACTTTTTTTGCATTTCCAAATTCAGCCCCTGCACATGATTTATGGGAAACAAATACACGTATTGTTTCTAAAGTAAGACCAGATTTAGGTTTAATTGGGAACATTTACTTTGGTAATGCACAACCAAATGGTGGTGATGAAAGGTTGATTGAACGTTTTGGAGGTGATATTAGACTAATTTATAAAAAATTCAAACTTGTTCACTCGTGGAAAATTAACGACTGGGGTCCTTATGATTATCATCGCGATTTCAATCTAACATATCCAGTTCAATTAATGTTGGATTTATCAACATCAGTTGGGAAGCCAGATTGGTTTATTTTACCGGATACCAAAATTGGACTACGTGGCACATGGCGTTCTCTTAATGAATTTTCGCCACGATACTCTCCGAATGTAGCTGAAGAATTTGCCGATGCACCTATTATAAGTCCTGTTGGATTTGACGATGGAAACGAATGGGAAATTAGAACCTATGTACACATCAATATTGGAAAATAAAAAGGATATAAAAATGAAAAACATAAAATTTATTTATTTAAAAATCACACTCCTTTTAGGGTTTATTATTACGCTAACTGTTAGCTGTGAAAGAGAGTATTCTAATGATGTTGCATTCGCAAGTCACAGCGCAAACGGAGAAATTTTTATTGATGGGTTTGTAGGCGGATTGGATTACTTTCCGTTTGGAAATTCATTTGCAGAAGCCTTTTCTGTAGAAAGCAATGAAACATATAAAGGAGAAGCATCTATGCGTTTCGATATTCCAGTTTTTGGTGTTGGTTATGGCGGGGCTACATTTCCAAGTACTGCACCTCGTGATTTATCAGGGTACGATGCCTTAACATTTTGGGCAAAAGCTTCACAAGGAGCTGATATAAATGAAATTGGCTTTGGAATTAATGGAGATACAGACAACAAGTATAGAGTTACTATGCAGAATTTGGCTATATCAACACAATGGACTAAGTATATTATTCCTATACCCGATGCTTCAAAACTTGATCAAGAAATAGGTATGTTTTGGTATGCTGAAGGCGCTGAAAACATTAATGATGAAGGCGGATATACCTTTTGGATTGATGAGTTAAAATTTGAAAAACTAGGTACCCTTGCGCAGCCACAACCAGCCATATTTTTTGGTGAAGATTTAGTTGCAGAAACATTTCTTGATACTGAAGGTCTTATTCCACGTTCAGGACTTACCCAAACCTTTAATCTGGCATCAGGGATTAATGAAACGGTTATCGCAGCACCATCATATTTCACTTTTAGTTCTTCAGACGTAGACGTAGTTAGGGTAAGCGAGTTAGGTGTTATTTCGCCAGTTGGTATTGGTACGGTAAAAATTACCGCTACGCTGGGTGGCGTAAAGGCAAAAGGCTCTTTAACGCTTGAAGTCGTTGATAGTTTTGAGTTTGCACCAATACCTACACGCGATGCAAGTAATGTCATCTCTATTTTTAGTGACGCCTATACAAATGTACCGGTAGATTACTACAACGGGTTTTTTACACCTGATGGACAAACCACATTAGGAGGTGAACCACCACTAAATTTGGGCGGCGGTCAAGTTATTAATTATACACTTTTAAATTTTGTTGGTATCGGTATGTTTGAAGATGTTCCAACAATAAATGCTACTCAAATGACGCATCTTCATGTAGATATTAATGTACAAGAAGCTATAGATTCTGGTGACTTTATTAATATACAATTACTTAATTCAGTAGGAAATAATGAAACCTCTGGTACTGTGAAGATAAATAGTTCAAAATTACTAACCGATGAATGGGTTAGTTTGGATATTCCGTTATCAGATTTCGCAGGTTTAGGAAGCAGAAATGAAATTGGGCTCCTGTTTTTCATTTCAGATAGCACTATTTCGAATATTTTTGTCGATAACATCTATTTCTACAAAGAATAATTGGAGGATCATAACATTCAAATAAGAAAACTATGAATAAAAAACTTAAATATAAAGTGAGAACGAAAGCAATAGTGTTCAAATCATTTTTAATAGCATCCTTTTTTGTAATCTCTTGTTCTACAGATGAAACCCAAACAGTAGCACAATTCACAGAACTGGTTGTATCAGATGAGTTTGATACCGACGGTGCGCCCAATAGTGCTCTTTGGGATTACAACATAGGTACTGGCGAAAATGGTTGGGGCAATGGTGAGTTGCAATACTATACAGATCGTACTGAAAATGTAAAAGTAGAAAACGGTGTATTACTTATCACTGCCGAAAAAGAGTCCTTTGAGGGTTCAAATTACACATCTGCAAGAATCTTGACTAAAGGAAAATTTGAACAGGCTTACGGCCGTTTTGAAGCCCGAATTAGATTGCCTTACGGGCAAGGTATGTGGCCTGCGTTTTGGCTGTTAGGAGCTAATTGCGGGCCTTCAGTAGTTTGGCCACAATGTGGTGAAATTGACATAATGGAATATCGCGGGCAAAATCCAACCACAATACTCGGAAGCGTTCACGGCAATGGGTATTCAGGCGGAGAAGCTATTACAAAGAGTTATAGTTTGTTAGATGACCGTTTTGATACAGGTTTTCATGTGTTTGGTATTGAATGGGGTCCGGAATATATAAATTATTATGTAGATGATGTATTATACAATCAAATTACACCGGCAGATGTGCCCGGTGAATGGGTTTTTGATCATCCATTCTATATTATTATTAACCTGGCTGTGGGCGGCTCGTTTGTAGGGCCTCCTGATAGCGAAACGATTTTTCCTCAAACCATGCTTATAGATTACCTAAGAGTATATAAAAGTAATATAATAGAATAAACTAATAATATAAAGATTATGAAACAATTACTAAATCAAGCACTGAAGATTTCAATTTTGATCTTAGCGGTATCCTTTCTTGGATGTGATGATGATGACATACCAGATCCGGAAGTTCTACCAGGTTTTACTTATACCCTTAATGAAGATACGGGTACCGTAACATTTATTAACATATCAGAGAATTCAAGAAATTATTTTTGGACTTTTGGCGATGGAGCCAGTTCTACCGAAATTAATCCTATAAAAACCTATGCAAATGGCACGTACACCGTAACATTAAAAGCAACCAATGTTGCAGGTGCATCAGCCACTTTTGAGGATATTATTATAATAAGTATTCCAAATCCAATTACTTTACCTGTTACTTTTGACGATCCTAATGTAGCTTATAATGCTGCAACTTTTAGCGGTGCTTCATTTGAAATCCTTGATAATCCGGATGTTTCAGGAACAAATGATAAAGCCTCTAAAGTTGGAGCTATAACCAATAGTGGAGCAGCATTTGAAGGTGTTAATTTTAATTTAGGAACTCAATTAGACCTTACTGCAAATAAAACCATAAGCATGAATTTTTGGGCAGATGCCCCGGTAGATGTTTTAATGAAGCTTGAAGAAGGAACAGGAGATGATCTTGAAGTTACTGCCAGTCATGGGGGTACCGGATGGGAAGAGATTTCTTTTAATTTTAATTCTTCAAACAAATATGTAAGAGTAACACTATTTGTTGACGGTCCTGGTACAACAGCAGGTACTTTTTATATAGATGATATCATTCAAATTGAAACTCCAGCAGCAGCTTGTACACCAGAAACTACACAATCACTTAGTGCTGCAGACTTTAATTTAACGTTTCAAACTGACCCATCTGCTAGCATTGTTGATGCCGATGCTGTTTTAACAACGGTATCAAATCCTGATCCTGATAATGATATAAACAATTCATGTCAAGTAGGTCAAATAGATAGAAATGGTGGAGCTCTATTTGCGAATAATCAAATTGAGTTTGATGCAAAATTAGATTTTAATGCCAATGCAGGTTTTAAAATGAAAGTTTGGTCACCGGTAGCAGGCACTAATGTTTTAGTAAAACTTGAGGACAAAACTAATACTGG
>JBDNHN010000449.1:0-2887 GCA_041688725.1 Gillisia sp. | reverse complement strand
TGCACAAATATTAAACTATGGATTCACTCACTCAAATTGTATTGGGCGCCGCGGTTGGAGAAGCTGTTTTGGGTAAAAAAATTGGCAATAAAGCAATGCTTTACGGCGCAATCGCCGGGACAATTCCCGATCTGGATATTTTTGCGAGCTATTTTACAGATACCGTGACCGCATTGGAAATTCATCGCGGGTTCTCCCATTCCATTTTCTTTTCGGTGCTATTTGCGCCCATATTTGGATGGCTTATTTCCAAAATTGAACGAAGATCCATCGCAAGCTGGAAAGATTGGTCATTGCTTATGTTTTGGGGACTTTTCACGCATCCTGTCCTAGATTCCTTTACTACCTGGGGCACCCAACTTTTATGGCCGTTTGAGATACGACTGGCATTTAAAAACATTTTTGTCATAGATCCGCTTTACACCTTACCTTTCCTTATTTTCCTTATTTTGGCAATGCGCGCAGAACGCGGCTCACAAAGAAGGCGAAAAATGAACAATCTCGGACTTATAATAAGCAGTATTTACCTGATAATAAGTATTGGACTTAAAGGCATAACCTACTTAAAATTTGAAGAAGCCCTGGAAAAACAGAAAATTTCTTACCTGCAGATCCAAACAAAACCGGCTCCTTTTAACACCATTCTCTGGACGGCAAATGTGGAATTGGAAGATGCTTATTTGATTGGGAATTATTCCTTGTTTGACACAAAACCAATTCTGTTTAAATTTTATCCAAAAAATCACGAACTCCTTGGGGCTATGAAGTCTGAGGATAAAGTGAAACGACTTATCGCAATTTCCAATGGCTGGTACACTATTTCACAAAAAGACGATCAGCTGTATTTTAACAATCTTCAATTTGGGGTTTTAGACTCTAATGCCGAAATCCCGAATTTCGTTTTTAGTTATAGCCTGATTCAGGAAAATGATGAGATGTTAATTGAAGAGGTGAAACGAAATCCTGAAGAAGCTAAAGAACTGATTATGAATCTGGGCAGTCAGATTTTGGGAAACTAAATAAAAATTGGTAATTAAACTTAACAGGTTTCAGAAACCTGGTAGGTTTTCATGTTAGTTCTACTGAAATCTTATCTTTAACTTTTCGCCCAATAAATATCAGAAATATGAAATTCTCTTCTTTTCTTGTTTTACTCAGCATACTCTTTTTGAATACTGACTTCAGCTTAGCCCAAAACACTTCGGCTAAACTCACAGACATAATTACGGGGGTTCAGGACCATAAAGGCTATGACAAGGAAGAATTTCCGTTAGGTTTATTTACGAAGGAATTTTACCGCAGGGAATCAGTTTTTGCTGTGGAAACATTGAAAAAACTGGAAACAATTCAGAAAAAAGAACTGTCCCAAACCGAACAGATCTCCCTGGAGCTTCTAAAATTCAAACTTCAGGAAACCGTCGATTTTTATAAATATGAAGCTTATTTAAATCCGTTGCTGTCTGATGCCGGTTTTCATCTGAGTTTGCCATATCAGGTTAGGGATCTTGCAAATTACGATCAGGTGAAATCCTATTTGAACAAACTCAACGCGATCCCGGTTTATGTAGATCAGCATTTGGCGCTTTTAAGGGAAGGAATTGAAAAGGGAATTACCCAACCTAAGATTATTTTTAAAGGTTATGAAGCTACTTATAACGACCAGATTATAAAAAACGCCAAGGAAAGTTATTACTATTCGCCCTTTAATAATTTACCGGCCGGGCTTAGTCTGGAACAAAGGGATTCGGTGCTTCAGGCTGCTGAGATCGCTATTAAAAAAAACGTGATCCCTCAATTTAAACGGATAAAAAAATTCTTTGAAACCGAATATTTACCCCAAGCCAGGAGCAGTATTGGAGTTTCGGAAATTCCAAATGGACGGGAATATTATCAGAATCGCTTGAATTATTATACCACATTGAATTTAACTGCTGAAGAAATTCATCAGATAGGTTTAGAAGAAGTGGCGCGGATAAATGCTGAAATGAAGAAAATTATCACTGAAGTAAATTTTGAAGGCAGTTTTGATGAATTTATTGCATTTTTAAGGACCGATGATCAGTTTTACACTACTTCAGCGGAAGAATTGTTGAAAGAAGCCAGGAATATTTCAAAAAAAATAGACGCGCAACTTCCCAAATTCTTCAAAAAACTACCTCGTAAACCTTATGGCGTAGCTCCGGTACCGGATGCCATTACGCCAAAATATACCACCGGAAGATATATATCAGCACAGGATGATACCCAACCGGGATATTATTGGGTAAACACCTATGATTTGCCCAGCAGGCCGCTATATGTTTTACCTTCCCTGACCGCGCACGAAGCCGTTCCCGGACATCACCTGCAGATTTCACTAAACGGGGAATTGGGGGACAGCATTCCGGAATTCAGGCGAAACTTTTATCTTTCGGCCTACGGTGAAGGCTGGGGTTTATATTCCGAGTTTTTAGCTGAAGAAATGGGAATTTACACCACACCCTATGAATTGTTCGGAAAACTGACTTATGAGCAGTGGCGGGCCTGCAGATTGGTGGTTGATACCGGCATCCACGCGCTAGGTTGGACCAGGGAACAGGCCGTAGATTTTTTAAAATCCAATACCGCGCTCTCCCTGCACGAAATCAACACCGAAACAGACCGGTATATCTCCTGGCCAGGACAGGCGGTTTCTTATAAAATTGGAGAAATAAAGATCCGTGAATTACGTAAAAAAGCAGAAAAAGAACTGGGCGCCAAATTTGATATCCGCGATTTTCACGAGGTGATCCTGAGCCAGGAACAGTTACCCTGACCATTATGGAAGAATTGGTAAATGATTATATTCAGAAAAACCTAACCGGTATCTAAACCTGTGAGATTTTACTTTTAAGGCATTTTGAATTTT
>JBDNHN010000448.1:0-7481 GCA_041688725.1 Gillisia sp. | reverse complement strand
TCGATAAGGATTTGAATTGTATATGCAAAATCATAGTTGTTTTTAACAATATTGAACTCCCTGTAAAGAGAATTTAAAACGAAAAAAAACTGCTTTAAAGCTAAATAAATTAACTTTAAAGCAGTTTTAATTAAAAAATTAGATTTATTAGGATTCGGTTTCCTTGGCGGTTTTTTCAATTTTAATAGTAAGTTCGCCTTTGGCTTCATCAAGATCCATAAATATTTTATCACCTTCAGATAAATTTGATGTGATAATTTCTTCAGCTAACGCATCTTCAATATATTTTTGAATTGCCCTGTTCAAAGGTCTTGCGCCATATGCTTTATCAAAACCCTTATCAGCAATAAAATCTTTTGCTTTATCGCTTAGGGTAAGGGAATAGCCAATATTGTGTATTCTTTCATATAATTTTGAGAGTTCAATTTCAATAATTTTTTGAATATCATCTCTTTCCAATGAATTAAAAATAACAACATCGTCTATTCTGTTAAGGAATTCGGGAGCAAAGGCTTTCTTAAGCGCGTTTTCAATTACACTTTTAGTATTATCATCAAGTTGAGAGCGTTTTGCAGCGGTCCCAAATCCAACACCCTGACCAAAATCTTTCAATTTACGGGACCCGATATTTGATGTCATTATAATTATGGTGTTCCTGAAGTCGATTTTCCTTCCTAAGCTATCAGTTAAATAACCATCATCCAACACTTGCAACAACATATTGAAAACATCGGGGTGGGCTTTTTCAACCTCATCAAGCAATATTACGGCATATGGTTTACGGCGTACTTTTTCAGTTAATTGTCCGCCTTCTTCATATCCAATATATCCCGGAGGTGCACCAATTAACCTTGAAATGGCGAATTTTTCCATATATTCACTCATGTCAATTCGTATGAGGGTATCCTCATTATCAAATAATTCCCTGGCGAGTACTTTTGCCAATTGGGTTTTACCAACGCCTGTTTGACCTAAGAAAATAAAGGAACCAATAGGTTTATTAGGGTCTTTCAACCCTGCACGGTTCCGTTGAATGGCTTTTACAACCTTATTTACCGCATCATCCTGACCAATTACTTTTGCTTTAATTCTCACAGGAAGTTCAGCCAGTTTTTTGATTTCAGTTTGTGCAATTCGGTTTACAGGAACTCCCGTCATCATCGATACGACATCGGCTACATTATCTTCAGTAACGGTTACTTTATGTTTTTTAGATTCAACTTCCCAATTTTCCTGGGCTATAACCAACTGTTTTTCAAAGTTTTTTTCATCGTCCCTAAGTTTGGCAGCTTCTTCGTATTTTTGTTTTTTTACTACCACATTTTTGCTTTCACGCACTTCATCAAGTTTGCGTTCCAATTCCAAAATTTGCTTGGGCACTTCAATATTGGTTATATGTACCCGGGCGCCTGCCTCATCTAAAGCGTCTATAGCTTTATCCGGAAGAAACCTATCTGTTAAATACCTGTTGGTCAATTTCACACAAGCATCAATCGCCTCGGGAGTATAACTTACATTGTGATGTTCTTCATATTTATCCTTGATATTATTTAAAATTTCAATTGTTTCCACAACAGTGGTAGGTTCTACAATTACCTTTTGGAATCTTCTTTCAAGAGCACCATCTTTTTCGATATACTGTCTGTATTCATCTAAGGTTGTAGCACCAATACATTGAATTTCTCCTCTGGCTAATGCCGGTTTGAACATGTTACTGGCATCCAGACTTCCTGTTGCGCCACCGGCACCAACTATGGTATGGATTTCATCTATAAAAAGAATGATATCGTCATTTTTTTCCAATTCGTTCATTACCGCTTTCATGCGTTCTTCAAACTGGCCGCGATATTTTGTGCCTGCAACAAGACTTGCCAGGTCAAGGGTTACTACACGCTTGTCAAAAAGGATCCTTGAAACTTTACGCTGTACAATTCGAAGGGCCAAACCTTCGGCAATTGCCGATTTCCCGACACCAGGTTCTCCTATCAGCAAAGGATTGTTTTTCTTACGCCTGCTTAAAATCTGACTTACTCGTTCTATCTCTTTTTCCCTTCCTACTACAGGGTCGAGTTTATCAATTTCGGCCATTGCAGTAAGATCCCTTCCAAAATTATCCAAAACCGGGGTTTTAGATTTCTTGTTGGTTTTTCCGGTGCTGCTGCTAAAAGGGTTGTCCTTGGATAAATCCTCTGAACTTGTATCGTCATCAGAAAATGATTCAGCTCTGGGAGCTTCAATATAATCATCTTCGTTTGTGATCATATATTTAAATTGATCTTTAACCCCGTCATAATCTATATTCATTTTATTAAGAAGTTTAGTAGTTGGGTCATTTTCATTTCTTAAAATACACAATAACAAATGAGCGGTATTTATAGAGGCGCTTTGAAATAATTTAGCCTCTAAAAAAGTGGTTTTCAATGCTCGTTCTGCTTGTCGGGTCAGGTGTAGGTTCTTTTTTTCGTTGGAAATTCCTGACACACCGGGTATGGCAGGATTTAATATTTCAACTTTACGCCTTAACTGACCCAAATCTATGTCCATGGCGTTCAGTATATTTATGGCTTTGCCGTCCCCATCGCGAAGCAAGCCAAGCATGAGATGCTCAGTTCCTATAAAATCGTGTCCCAGCCTTAGTGCTTCTTCTTTACTGAAGGCAATGACGTCTTTAACTCTGGGTGAAAAATTATCGTCCATATTATTTTTCTTTCTCTTTAATTTGTATTTCATTAAAATATTCAAAAATTATACCTTTTAATGAGTCGTTAGCTAATAGACAAAATAACTTTCAATTATCAAAATGGAAGATAACGAACTTATCAACGAAAACCGCCTAAAAATTTGTTAATAAAATTTGTTAAAACAAAGGCATTTACCCCTTAAAACATTGGCGAAAAGCGTAAATTGGCACGTTGTATTTTTGAACTAAAATAAACTAATTAATATGGCTGAAGGAGAAAAGTTAATTCCTATCAACATTGAAGATGAAATGAAATCGGCTTACATCGATTATTCGATGTCCGTCATTGTGTCACGTGCACTACCTGATGTGCGTGACGGATTGAAACCCGTGCACAGAAGGGTTCTATTTGGAATGCACGAATTAGGAATTAGAGCTACCGGTTCTCATAAAAAGTCGGCCCGTATCGTTGGGGAAGTTTTAGGAAAGTATCACCCACACGGTGATACCTCTGTATATGATGCGATGGTACGTATGGCGCAGGAATGGAGTTTGCGCTATATGCTGGTGGAGGGCCAGGGTAATTTTGGATCTGTTGATGGGGACAGTCCGGCTGCAATGCGATATACCGAAGCCAGGATGCGTAAAATTGCAGAAGACCTCTTGGCTGATATTGATAAAGAGACAGTAGATTTTCGCTTAAATTTTGATGATACTTTAGAAGAACCAACCGTATTGCCTACAAGGGTACCGAATCTTTTGATTAACGGAGCCAGCGGAATAGCCGTTGGGATGGCTACTAATATGCCACCTCACAACCTTTCAGAAGTAATTGACGGGACCATAGCTTATATTGAAAATAACGATATTGAAATAGACGAGCTTATTACTTACATCAAAGCTCCCGATTTCCCAACAGGTGGAACGATCTACGGATATGATGGTGTACGGGAAGCCTTTAAAACAGGTCGGGGTCGCGTGATGGTAAGGGCAAAATCTACATTGGAAGAAATAAACGGCAAGGAAAGTATCATAGTGACCGAAATTCCCTATCAGGTGAATAAGGCCGATATGATCAAAAAAACGGCCGATTTAATCAATGATAGAAAGATAGAAGGTATTTCAACTATTCGTGATGAATCAGATAGAAACGGAATGCGTATTGTGTATATCCTTAAAAGGGATGCCATTCCAAATATTGTCCTGAATACACTCTATAAACATACAGCCCTTCAATCCAGTTTCAGCGTTAATAATATTGCATTGGTTAAAGGACGTCCGGAGATGCTCAATCTCAAGGATATGATCTTTCATTTTGTGGAGCACCGCCATGAAGTAGTGGTGAGAAGAACCGAATATGAACTTCGAAAAGCAGAAGAAAGAGCGCATATTTTAGAAGGATTAATTATCGCTTCCGATAATATTGATGAAGTGATCGCCTTGATAAGATCTTCCAACAATGCCGATGAAGCCCGATCAAAATTAATTGAACGCTTTAAACTTTCCGAAGTTCAGGCCAAGGCAATTGTAGAAATGCGATTGAGACAACTTACCGGACTGGAACAAGATAAACTTCGCGCTGAATACGATATAATCTTAAAAACAATTGAAGATCTAAAGGATATCCTGAACAGCAAAGAGCGCAGGATGACTGTTATCACAGATGAATTGCTTGAAATTAAAGAAAAGTATGGCGATGCCAGAAGATCTGTGATCGAGTATGCCGGTGGTGATTTGAGTATTGAAGATATGATCCCGGATGAGCAAGTGGTAATCACCATTTCACATGCTGGATATATTAAAAGGACATCCCTTAATGAATATAAAACACAAAACCGCGGGGGAGTTGGGCAAAAAGGTTCTACCACCAGGAGTGAAGACTTTTTGGAGTATTTGTTCACTGGAACAAACCACCAATATATGCTGTTTTTCACCCAAAAAGGAAAATGTTTCTGGATGAGGGTGTATGAAATCCCTGAAGGAAGTAAAACTTCCAAAGGAAGGGCAATTCAAAACCTGATCAATATTGAACCGGGAGATAATGTGAAAGCATTTATATGTACCCAGGATTTGAAAGATGAGGAATATATCAATAATCATTTTGTGATCATGGCCACCAAAAAAGGTCAGGTGAAAAAAACTTCTCTTGAACAATATTCAAGACCTCGTGTAAATGGTATTAACGCGATCAGCATAAGGGAAGACGATGAATTATTGGAAGCTAAACTCACCACAGGAAACAGCCAGGTTATGTTGGCAATAAAAAGTGGAAAAGCCATCCGTTTTGAAGAAAGCAAAACAAGGCCTATGGGTCGAAATGCTTCAGGTGTAAGAGGGATTACCCTGGCAGATGACAATGATGAGGTAGTAGGAATGATTGCAGTAAATGATATGGATGCCGATATTCTTGTAGTTTCTGAAAAGGGTTACGGAAAACGTTCCAAACTGGAAGATTACCGAATTACCAACAGGGGAGGAAAAGGAGTAAAAACCATCTCTGTCACTGAAAAAACCGGAAAATTGGTAGCTATTAAAAATGTAACAGATAAAGATGATTTAATGATCATCAATAAATCCGGACTTGCCATAAGAATGAGTATTGAAAATCTTAGGGTGATGGGTCGAGCGACTCAGGGAGTTAAGCTTATTAACCTGAAAGGAGGAGATGCGATTGCTGCGGTGGCAAAAGTCATGCAAAGCGAAGAAATTGTTGAGAATCTGGATGAGGCTGAAACCCCTGATTCCAATGATCAAATTTCAGATGGCACAACTATTGTAAATGATTCAGAAGAATAAATAAACACAAAACCAAAACAGAATGAAAACCAAAATTTTAACAATAGCATTGTCATTTTTGACGCTGGTTGTAATAGCTCAAAAAAAGGAAATCCGCGATGCGGGAAAAGCAATTGAAAAAGGGAGTTATGCTGAAGCCAAAACTTTATTGACTCAGGCAGAACCAAATTTATCTGAAGCAAATTCAAATTATCAAGAGGATTTTTATCTTTATAAAGGACAGGCTTACCTTGGCACAGGAGAAAACACTCCGGTTGCAGATTTAATGACTGCTGCTGAAGCCTTTAAAAAAGCAATGGAATTAGGAAGTGATGAAGCAGCCGATGGTTTGGCGTCTCTCACCAACAGTCTTGTTCAGAGCGCTATTAAAGATCAAAATGCAGAGAAATATGATAAGGCAGCAGAAAAGTTATATGCCGGTTATCAGTTAAACAATAATGACACCTTGTATTTATATTATGCAGCTTCAAATTCTATTAATGCAGGAGACTATAATACTGCACTTAAATATTATGAGGAATTAAAAGGTCTTGGATATACAGGAATTGAAACCCAATATCTTGCTGTGAATAAACAAACCGGGGAAGAAGAAGTAATGTCTAAAGTACAAAGGGACCTTATGGTGAAATCCGGAGAGTACCTTAATCCAGAGGATCGAATAGTTCCTTCTAAAGAAGGCGAAATAGCCAAAAACATCGCTTTGATCTATATGGACCAGGGAAAAAACGATAAAGCTATCGCTGCAATTGATGCTGCAAAACTAGCCAATCCTGACGATATTTCTCTATTACAATCTGAAGCCGATTTGTATTACAAATTGGGTGATAAAGAAAAATATAGGGCACTTATGGAGGCTATTGTAGAGAAGGACCCCAATAATCCAACCCTTTATTACAATCTAGGAGTAACCTCTTATGAAGTAGGCAATGTTGAAGCTGCTATCAAATATTATAATAAAGCTCTGGAACTTAATCCTAAATTGACTGAAGCACGTTTAAATATTGCAGCTGCAATTCTATCCGGAGAATCAGCAATAGTAGAACAAATGAATGGTCTGGGATTGAGTAAAGCCGATACTAAAAAATATGATGAACTTGCCGAACAACGAAAAGGACTTTATAAAAAAGCACTTCCATATTTAGAAAAAGTAATGGAACACAATCCTAAAAATGTTGAAGCTTTAAGAACCACAATGAATATTTATTACCAGTTAGGTGAGTCAGAAAAGGCCGCAGTTTTACAAGAGAAACTAGATCAAATTCAAGATTAAATAAAATTTTCTGACAATTTTATAATAAAAACAGGCTGCCTTTGGCAGCCTGTTTTTATTTATGTCCATTTAACAAATATAACATTTAAAAAGATACTTGCCTGGAATCCTCGATAAAAGTTAAATTATCTTCTTGATCACCCTTAATTGATGGGTATGCCTGTTCAAATCGGTATTAAAGATCCCGGAGTGATCAATCCTGTCAATTCTTACTTTGCCGTGCACGTGGATGATGTAATTGTCTTCCATCATTAATCCTACGTGGGTTATAATACCTTCGGCATTATCAAAAAAGGCCAAATCCCCGGGCTCGCTTTCTTCAATAAAACTTAGGGCTTCTCCCTGGGTAGCTTGCTGTGCGGAATTTCTAAGTAAGGAATAGCCGTTAAGCATATAAACCATTTGGGTAAACCCGCTGCAATCTATCCCGAAAGGCGTTTTTCCTCCCCAAATGGAAGGTGCGTTCAAATATAGTAGCGCCATTGGTATGAGATTGGACTTTTCCTTTATTCCTGAAATGACGACTCCATCATGTGAATGCTTCAAATGATGGGCATAGTTTAAAACAGCGCCCAATGTTATTGAGGTTAAGTTGCTATTCTCATCTATTAAGTATTCAATTAAATCTGCAGAATAAAAAGGTGTTGAATCATTGAGTTCATAAAAGGCAGTCTCCTCAATTTTGAGATACTGCCTGTTATCTACCCAGCCTTCACAGGAATCGGATGCAATTCG
>JBDNHN010000447.1:0-1884 GCA_041688725.1 Gillisia sp. | reverse complement strand
AGCATTTCCACAAAAGACCAGGAAAATCCACCAATTCCCGTTCAGGTGCGGATAAATCCAGCTCGGTTTTTAAATTTCGGATCATTTACAACAGGGAATTCAGTAGTCACCGTTACTGTTACTTCCGATGGATTAAGATCCTCGACCGGTGATGTTGTTGAGCTAAATATGGGGCAACCAGTTTCACCGGCCCTTTTTGATGTTACGGCAAATCCCGGGACTATTCTTACAATTAACAGTCCAGCTAATATAATTTTAACTGGTACAGGAGGAGGTTCAATTCTTTTAAACATCGACAGTTACAGCACAGGACAAACATTTATAACTACTGCCAGTCCTCCATTTACCACTCCTGTTTATGTTGGCGGGACTCTTAGCGTAAGCAATCTATCAGCAAATCCACCCGGGCAATACGATGGAACCTTCACCCTCACTTTTATACAGCAATAAAAAAACCCAGTAATTATTGATGCGTAAAATTACCCCAACCCACTTTTTATCAACTGATTATATTTCAGAATTGTCTAAATCTTTCTGCTTAATACTGTTGATGTTTATATTGGGCACTGGGAATGGCTTTTCACAGGAATTTCCGGAATATGATGAACTTACCGTAGAAATGCACATTCCAAAAATTGGGATGATGGAACTTCCGGTTGCCATTAAAGATCAAGATGCGTATCTGTCTATTAAAGATCTTTTCGATTATTTAAAGATCAAAAATGAAACTTCCGATAATTCCAAAGTAATTACGGGCTTTTTACTTCAACCTGATGCAGCTTTCAGAATTGATCCCATACAATCACAAATTGTTTTTAAGGATGAAACCTATCAGTTAACCAGTGAGGATTTTATTCAAACCCCAACAACACTTTATTTAAGATCGGAGTATTTTGGAAAAATATTCGCTCTCAACACCGATTTCAGTTTCAGAAGGCTCTCTGTAAATCTCGATACGGAATTGGAGTTGCCCATAATAAGGGAAAAACGGCTTCAGAAAATGCGAGACAATTTAAAAAATGTCCGTGGAATTGTGACGGCGGATACCACCTTGGAAAGATCCTACCCTTTTTTTAAGGCCGGGATGGCAGATTGGGCGGTGACCACCACACAGCAAACCAATGGACAAAGCGACAACCGGTTTAATCTGGGACTTGGAACCATGATCGCCGGCGGAGAAACCAATGTGCTTTTAAATTATTCTACCAAGGTTCCCTTTACTTCCCGAAATCAGTTTTATCAATGGCGCTACGTTGACAACGAGAGTAAGGTCTTTAAACAAGTTACAGCGGGGAAAATATTTACCCGTGCTACCTCCTCATTATTTGCACCGGTTGTGGGCGCTCAGGTTAGCAATTCCCCCTTAGTGAACAGGAGGTCCTTCGGGACTTATACTTTAAGTGATGTCACCGAACCGCTATGGATGGTGGAACTTTATGTGAACAACGTGCTTGTTAATTTTGTAAAGGCGGATGCTTCAGGATTTTACAGCTTTGAGGTGCCTTTAATGTATGGAAATACATTGGTAAATCTACGGTTCTACGGCCCCTATGGGGAAGAACGCACTGAAGACAGGGCAATTAATATCCCGTATAATTTTGTTCCTAAAAATGAACTGGAATACACCCTTAGTGCCGGAATGGTTGAAAACGACGAAAGAAGCAAATTTTCCAGGCTTAATTTCAATTACGGACTCAGCAATACTTTAACCATTGGAGGCGGGGTAGAATATTTATCGGGGGTTACTTCCGGGGAAGTGATGCCTTTTGTAAATACATCGGTGAGAATTTTTCCCGGTTTGCTATTCTCAGGGGAATACACCTATAAAGTTAAAGCTGATGGCCTGCTGAGTTACAGAACGCCTTCAAATTTTCAGATCGATCT
>JBDNHN010000446.1:0-4243 GCA_041688725.1 Gillisia sp. | reverse complement strand
ATAAAGAAGCTATTCTTAATCAAAGATGTTGTCGAATTATTGAAAAGGACGGTATTTCAAAACGTTTTTTATACTATATATTGCCATTTAGCTTGGAAATAATTAATGATTTAACGTATTACACAACAGTTAAGCATTTGTCGAGTGGAGATATTTATAATGCGAAATTACCTTTCCCTACACCTAAAGAACAAACCAAAATTGCCGAATACCTCGATCATCAAACCGGCCTGATTGATAAAATATTAGAAAAAAAGCGATTGCTTATTGAAAAACTCAAAGAGCAACGCCAAGCGATCATCAATGAAGCAGTGACTAAAGGTCTAAATCCCAATGCGCCAATGAAATATAGTGGTGTGGAATGGTTGGGAGAGATTCCTGAGAAATGGGAGATATGTAAACTCAAACATATAGCCGAACTTAAGAGCGGTAATTTTATTTCTGCTGATAATATTGATCCTACTGGAGAGTTTCCAGTTTATGGTGGTAACGGCTTGAGAGGTTATACAAATTCGTTTACTCACAATGGAAACTATGTATTAATAGGTAGGCAAGGTGCTCATTGTGGAAATATAAAATATGCTGAGCGAAAATTTTGGGCAACAGAGCATGCCGTTGTTGTAACCTTGAAAAAGGACTCAGATACCTTTTTTATTGGTGAATTACTTCGAACAATGAACCTTAATCAATATAATGAATCAGCAGCTCAACCAGGTTTAGCTGTCGGTAAAATTATGAACCTATGGATTCCGAAAATTCCGTATCAAGATCAAATCGAAATTTCTGATTTTATAATACGAGAAGTAGGGATAACTTCTGAAGTAATTTCTAAAAGTGAAAATCAAATTTTAAAATTAGAGGGATATCGTAAATCATTGATATCCGAAGTTGTAACTGGAAAGATCGATGTTCGGGAATGGCAAGTAAAAGTTAAAGAAACAGCATAATTTATGGGAGCAAAAGGCACTAAAGAAATTCATCTGGAGGAACATATAGTAGATTATCTTATTAATAAACCTGAAGAAGGAGGCGTAAATGAATACCATGAGGTTTCCAGAGATCTTTATGATAAAAAGCTCTTTATCATTCCGGAAGAAGTAGTCGCCTTTATAAAAGCCACACAGAATAAAAAGTATCAAATACTTTTGGATCAATATGGCAGTTCTACCGATGATAAAATTTTCGAGGCAGTTTCCAAACACATCAGTCAGCAAAAGACTTTAAAAGTTCTGAGGGAAGAAGTGAAAGTTGGAGGTGAAAAACTAAAAATGGCCTACTTCCAGCCATCTAATAATAAAACTCCCGAGCACGAAGAATGGTACGCCAAGAATCGCTTAAGTATTGTCAGACAATTACAATATTCTGTAAAGAACACTAATTCAATAGATCTTGTATTTTTTATCAATGGAATTCCTGTTGCGACGGCAGAATTAAAAAATGCGCTCACCGGCCAAAATCATCATAATGCCATCACGCAATATATGCAGGATCGGGATCCTAAAGGAGAGACCTTTCTAGAATTTCGCCGTTGCCTGGTTCATTTTGCAGTCGGGACCGAGAAGGTTTTTATGACCACCCATTTAAAAGGCAAAAGCAGCTATTTTTTACCCTTTAATCAAGACTTGAAAAATCATAATCCAGAAGGATTTGCAACGGCTTACTTGTGGGAAGATGTGCTTAGGAAAGATTCACTGATGGATCTGGTTCAGAATTATATCAGTCTGCAAACCGATGTAAAAAAAGTTTATGATCCTAAAACCAAACAGTTAAAAGAAGAAAAGTCAGATAAGCTTCTATTTCCACGTTTTCATCAGAGGAGAGCTGTTATAAAAAGTTTGGACGCACTAAAAAAAGATGGTACTGGAAAGAATTATTTAATTCAACATTCGGCAGGTTCTGGGAAATCTAATACCATTACTTGGCTTGCTTATAAACTGGCTAATTTCTATCAGCATTATACAGATAAATCAGCATTATATGATTCAGTATTTGTGGTAACAGACAGGAAACTACTGAACAATCAAATTCAGAATAATATTAAGCAATTAGATAAAACACCTGGCCTAATCGCTTATTTAGGTGACAATAGTTCATCTCAGGATTTAAAAAAGGAAATTGAAGGCAAGCGAAGAATTATCATTACCACAATTCAGAAGTTCAGGATCATCTCAGATGCGGTTCAAAATTTCCCGGATAGAAAATATGCTATTCTAATTGATGAAGCACACAGTTCACAATCTGGTGAAGTTGCCAGGCATATGCGAAAAGCCCTTAGCTTGGAAGAGGCAGCAGAGGAGGAAGAAGAACCAAAAGATGTGGATGATATTGTATCTGCAGAAATAGAGAAGAAAGGCCAGCAACCTAATATTTCGCAATTTGCATTTACTGCAACTCCAAAGGATAAGACTATAGAGCTTTTTGGTAATAATGGAAAGGCATTTGACCATTATACTATGGAGCAGGCCATCAAGGAGGGTTTTATTAAAGATGTGCTTCTTAATTATATGAGCTTTAAGCGCTATTATAAACTAATAAAGCGCAGTGAGATTGAAGACAAGGAATATGATAAAAAGAAAACTGTAAAGGTTTTAAGTAATTATGTAGACCTTCAGGATCATGCAATTGAGACGAAAGCCAGGATTATGATCGAGCATTTTGCAAGCCAAACGCAGAATGAAATTGAAGGTCAGGCCAGGGCTATGTTGGTTACTAAATCCAGGCTTCATGCTGTTCGATTCAAACGAAAGTTTGATGAGATCATGCGTGAAATGAAATTGCCTTATGGGCCACTGGTTGCATTTTCAGGGAGTGTTAAAGATGATGAAACCGGAGAGGAATATACCGAAAATAGCATGAATATGTTAACAGGAAAAATCAGTATTGATGAAGCTTATAAATTACCCCAAAACAGGATTCTCATTGTAGCGAATAAATTTCAGACCGGTTTTGATGAGCCTTATCTACATACCATGTTTGTAGATAAGAAATTGGGCGGTACCAGTACCGTTCAAACATTATCAAGGCTTAACCGAACGATGAAAGCAAAAGATGGAACTATGGTACTTGATTTTGTAAATGATCCTGATGAGGTGCAGAAAGATTTTCAAAAATATTACGGCAAGAATTTTATCGCTGAAGAAAACCTTACAGACCCTAATGAGATTTATTATAAACTGAATGAAGTTGAAAATTTTAATCTTATCTATGATGAAGAGGTTGAAGCATTCGCTAAGATTTTTTTTACCACCGATGATAACTTTGATAAGTTACAGCCCATTTTAAGAACTGTTAGTAATCGTTTTGAAGATGAGTTGGAGGAAGAGGATCAAAGTGAATTTAAATCTACTGCACAGTCTTTTGTTAGGCTATACCGTTTTCTTAGTCAGATTATAAAATTTACGGATGTAGAATTGGAGAAAAAGTATGTTTTCCTTACTGCATTAATTAAGGTGCTGCCTTATATAAAAAGTGACTTACCATTGGATGTAGTTAATGATGTGGAGTTGGATTCTTATAAGATTCAGCACTCTTATACAACCAAATTAGATTTAGAGTCCGGTGACGGTGAAATGGATGGTGTTCCTACAGGTGGCAAAGGAGGTGGACAGGATGAGGATATAGATTATTTAACAAAAATCATTAAGGTTTTAAATGATACCTATGGCTTGGAATTGACGGAAGAGGATAAATTAGAATTCAAAAAGGTAAAGGCAAATATTTTTTCTAATGCAGAACTAATGTCTTATTTCAACAAAGGGAATTCTAAGGATAATATCCGCGATAAATTCGACGAGAACATAGATGGAGAGCTATTGAATTTCATTGATAAAAAACTGGAATTTTACAACAAAATGACAGAAGATAAAGTGAATGCTGTGTTTAAATCTATGATGTTTAATGAAATATATGATTCCCGGGTTAGGGGGATTGGGAAATAAACGGAAATATCTTTTATGGAAAATAATAAGAACGAAAGAGAAAAACGCTTTAATGCTGAGGAAGTAACTAAACAAAATATTTTGAGAGGTGTTGAGGACATAGAAAAAAATAGTATCCCGTTGAAGATATCTCAAAAGTATGATGTAGAAGTTAAGGGTAAAAAATATCCACCAAAGGAAGTAATGAGGTATGCCAGAAAGAATTTAGATGGTTCCGCGGAATGGGGACTTAGCGGTGGAGAACCAACGAATTATTTATTTCAAAAAAAAGGATTCAAAATTTTTAATAAAAAAGGTGAGCAGGT
>JBDNHN010000445.1:0-3569 GCA_041688725.1 Gillisia sp. | reverse complement strand
TCAATTCTTATGTTGGGATACGAGCCAAGTGAAATAGAAAGTGAGTTGTACCTAGCAGACTACGATAAATTTTCAAAGGAAAGTGAGGCCGCTAGAAAAGATTACTCTGTCAAATTCAATCCAATAATTAAAGAAAAAGAATCAGTACTTAAACCATATATCATTGAGGTGAAACCATTTGATAAAGACACCTATAAAATTATTTTGATTAACAACAGCAACTCTAAGTCGAACAGCGAAACTCTAGGTGTGTTCCACATGGCAAGAATTATAAAACCAGACCTAAATAAAAGTAGAGTTATAAATTCAATGATGTTAAATATGGTGCCGGAAGGCGAAAATAGTGAAAAAAGAATCAGTGAAAATGAGTTTAAAAACACTGATTTTATAAGCAATTAGAAGAACGCCCTACAACAAAGAGTATTGAACATAGCTAGCTCGTGTTAAGCCGAAAATTCAGTTTCTGAAACAACGCTAGGTTACATATTCGGGACATAGTATGGAAGCTAAAAGCAAGGTTTGGAATCAAAAATAATGTGATAAAAACGCATAGTAAAGGCGGATTTTTTTCAGATTAATTGCAGCTGAAATCACTAAGTATATTGTTAAAAACCAAAACGGAGCCAAATTCAACCGGACTTAAAATTCGCTGGAATGTGTTGCCGGAAAAAACAAAACAAGCCAGTCCTCAATACCGGGTATAAATAATTACTTGTTTTGGTCAAAGCCAATGTTCGTTGCTGTATTGTTACACTTGATTTTTCTACGGATAATCCTCGCACACAAAACCACAACTACTCGATCACAATCGCGTCAGACTGTCTAAAAACCTTCCTTTATTCATAATAACTATGTCGACTCTTTTTTTGGGAACAAGTTCCTGATCTATATCGCCTAAGGGAAGCCCATTCAAGAGCATCCCTTAGGAACGATAAAGAGGCAATGGGTCCAAATTAGCTCCTAAAAGCCCAAAATATCCAAGGTTTTTAGTGCGCTTCATATTGATTTATAACAACATTAGGCTTCTTTAATCAATTTCTATAGATTTCTGTTTGATAAAATACTGCAAAAGAAAACCACATTCCCATCAAGGATGAGGCATTACCCAAAAACTGCCCTTTTTTAGGCCCAGAAATTGCTTCTCCAAAAATATTCCATTGATTACCTTCGTTATCATTTAATAATATTTCTGAACCGTTATAAACATATTCAAAATTCAACATAGACAAATCACCAATTAATTCGAAAGCCACAATAAAATTGTCATTACCAACTATTAAATAATTTTTACCAAAAAAGCTGTCTCTTATTATATTATTGGATTGAAAATTAGAAAACGTATAAACTTTAGCCTTATTTTCATTAATAATGGCGTGTACTCTTTCTTTTAAAGGAAGTCTTTGGTCTCTTTGAAAAACAGGGAACAAAAATCTATCGTTATTAGTATTGTAATCTCCGTAAGGGGATATTCCATACGTTCGGGAAAATCCTGTATCACTACTTAATACTTGGGTGTCTGGGTAAATAGTTTTCCATGTTTTCCAGTCTGTTTCAAAAAGACCTATCAAGTCTGCTTTTTCACCAATCAAACTTCCATTAACACTTTTATTTAAAAGTTGAGACCAATTGCTTCCGGTAGCTCTATCATAAGGAATCAGGTTTGTGTTATACAATAACCCTGAAACACCAAAAGTAGTTTCTTCCCCTTTGATAATTCTATTCCAACCGATTCCTGTTCCCGTAAGTGGGCAAAATGTTATAGCAACCGAAACATCATTTAGATTATCATTCACAATTTCATGCCAATCTAAAATGGCATGAGGATAAGCTCTAACAACATCACCATTTTTAAAACCAATGACTAAATCTGTGTCTTTTAAATAATTCGCATCTTGAGCATCTGTAAATGTTGGATTTACCAATGCAGGAATACCATCTTTTCCAGGGCCTCCATCTATAACTTCAGAGATTGGAATACTCCATTCTGGGTTATTATCATTTCCGTTTTGTCCTTCAATAGGGCTATTTGTATCATTTGAGCTTGATTTGCTACATGAATACAATATCCCGATGCAGACAAATAATAAGATCTTTTTCATAATTGATTATTAAATGTTAATACTTTTTTTGTTTCTAATTTGAAAGATATTCCAGTAGTAAATCTAGATGTTGGTGTTAGTTGGGTTCCTTCAACAAAGCTATATATAGGTAATTCGAATCTGGTAATGATACTTATACTTTTAGATAATTCAACTGTTATTTCGGGACGTATAAAGACCCATTCTCCACCCGTATTTGGAATATTTTGTGCGTCAATTTTATCTTCAAATGCGCGTCTATATTTAAAAACTACTCCTGGGTTGATAAGAGTATTAAAAAGCAAAACTTGATCTGTATAACCAATATTTGCTTGTATTTCATCTCCAAATTCATAGGTGGCAGTGTTGTTTAGATATGTGTTGTTTACTCCCGTAGATCTATATGTGAAGCTACCAGTAATACTAGCTGAAGGTCTAAAATTTAAACCTTTCGAAATTGACAGCCATCCTAAACCATCCCAAGCGCCACTTCCTGGTTGTAAATCTGCAGTAAGTTGAATACCTTGATCAGATAAGAGATCTGATTTTCCAAAAGGAGCTTTAGCACCTATGCCTAAATTAAATAACGTGTACTTACCTAAAACATTTGGCATTGAATACTTAACTAGAAATACAGCATCGCCAATTCCAGAGGTACTGGTAAAATTTTCATTACCAAACTGTGTAATAGTTCTAGTTTGATTCACCCACGATAAAAGAGCTTCTACAGCAAGTTTATCTGAAATGGAATAACCTAAATTAAGTAAAACAGAATTTGTAATTCTTTGTCTGGAATTATCATCCAATTTGGATGATCTGGCATTAAGAGTATTTAAATTATTATGATCATAATTTAAACCCATAATAATTATTCCTTTACCTTCGTTTGGCAAACCAAGATTATTAGACAAAGGAACCCCTCCAGAACAACACGTTTGTGCAATACTTGTATATCCTATGGTAAAAGAAAGCAGGAGTAAAAAAAATAGATTTCTCATAAACAATTTCTTACTATAATAGACGCAGAAAAATTGCAAGCCTGACACTCAACAAAAAATAAAAGGGTATTATCCCCACCTCGAGTACTTAAATCCCTGATAATCAAAAGATTATAAGGAAAAAAACATTAAATTTCTTACTCCTCTGAATTTATTTCTGAAAACTTTTATGGGATCAACAAGAGTTATCCATTGCCCCCTGACTTCTGTCAGGGGATAAAGAATTGAAAAGAAACGGGCTTTAGCCCCTATATTTTTTTGATGTTGTGGGTTTCTCCGAAGTTCTGATGCAGATTGGACAGACATTCAAAAAGCCAAATTGACGAATTAACAAATAAACTTACTTTGCATGGGGATGGAATTAATAAATTCTGTACTCAAAAATATTTCATACTCAGAGGTTTAAAAGCTGAGAAAAAAGCCGCATCTTTGCAGCCTAAAATTTTTAAAAATGAAATCACTTACGATCAACGGATCTAAAAGAGAAAGCGTC
>JBDNHN010000444.1:0-3765 GCA_041688725.1 Gillisia sp. | reverse complement strand
CTTGTTTAAATTTTCCTCCTTACCCAAACTTATCCCAATTATATAATCAACCAGAGTACTGAAAATTATAAGGGACAAAAACCTCCAATCCCACCAACCATAGAATATATAGCTGGCTAGCGCAATAAGAATATTCTGATGTTTGAGATTTTTGTTGACAACAAACCAATAGAGCACAAATACTATCGGTAAAAAGATTGCAAAATCTATAGAGTTAAAAAGCATTAAATAGTATTGAGTATTGAGATAAGTTGTGGTTTGTAGTTTATTTGTCTTTCTCCTTTGTAGTTGAAAATCAATTTATTATTCAACAATATGTAAGAAAAAAAATTAGGTTTAAAATTAATAGCTTGCCTAATTATTATCAACACTTCCAAACCGCGAATATGAGAATCAAAAAATATGGGCAAATATAGAATTTATAAACTTGGATAAAGATGAAAAATTCAATTATCCAGAATTTGTTCTTTATCGAAGAATTTTAATCAAAAGAAGTTTCAGATTATTGCCTCTTTTTATCTACAATTTTCATCAAATATTCCCCGTATTCATTTTTGCTTAATGGAGTTGCCAGTTCACGCAATTGTTCTCTGGAAATATATTTTTTGTCGAAAGCTATTTCTTCCAGACAGGCAATTTTAAGGCCCTGACGCTTTTCAATTGTGTGAATAAAATTGGAGGCTTCAAGCAGAGATTCAGGTGTTCCTGTATCCAACCATGCAAAGCCGCGCCCCATAAGTTCCACATCTAAATTTCCCTGATGCAGATAATGTTGATTCACAGCAGTAATTTCCAGTTCTCCCCTTGCACTTGGTTGAATTGATTTTGCAACCTCCACAACAGAATTCGGATAAAAATAAAGTCCAACAACCGCAGAATTGCTCTTAGGAATTTCCGGCTTTTCTTCAATACTAAGCGCCCTTCCATCTTCGCTGAATTCTACTACCCCATATCTTCCGGGTTCGGTTACTGTATAACCAAAAATAGTAGCCCTCTTCTTTTGAACCGTGTTTTGAACCGATTTGGCAAGTAAATTTGTTAAACCCTGTCCATAAAATATATTATCGCCAAAAATGAGGCAAACGTCCTCATTCCCAATAAACTGCTCCCCAATAATGAAAACCTGGGCCAAGCCATCCGGAGCGGCTTGTTCCTCATAAGGACACTATCCCAATTCATTTCCTGTCCCGTGTAATCTTTTGAAATTTGGAAGATCCTCAGGAGTCGATATGATCAAAATTTCTTTAATCCCTGCCGACATCAAAACAGATAACGGGTAGTAGATCATCGGCTTGTCGTAAATTGCAAGCAATTGTTTGGATATTCCTCTTGTAATTGGATAAAGTCTTATTCCTGTTCCCGCTGCTAAAATGATTCTTTAATAATTAAAGATTAAATTTTTTCTATAGTTATTATATTGTTTTTCTGTTTACCATTTTGCTATTTTTCCATATAAGCCTAATGTATTACAGCAATAGAATCCTGAGATTTTTTAATCTTATCTGCTAATACTTCTGAAAAGATTTTACCTGCCTTAGGATTCAGATGGTTTCCATCAACATATAACTTAAAATTATTTGAATAATTCTTCATGTTATAATAAATAATCTCATTCTTAATGGCTAATTTTTTTATTTTATCATCAAAATTTGGGACAACTTCATCTTCAAAATTCGATAATTCCTTTAAAACTGGTAATCTTACAATATAAACAGTTCCAAACTGCTTCAACAATTTAATCGTTTTTTCTAGATAAGAGAATCTTACATCTGAAAAATGATATGTTTTATGTCTTTCTCTATATATTTCAATCTTTTCTTTAGTTTTATTCTTTAAAACATTACTATTTGTGTTATAGTTAGTTTCCAACCATCCGTCGTCATGCATAACACCTTGACTCACATAATCTAATTTTCTAGTCAACAAATAAATATATGGTAATTCATAATTCAAAAGTAGATATTCAAAATTGGGAAAGCCTGTTACCTTTTTAATTCTACCTGTTACTAATTCATTTTCTCTAAATTGAACAGAATCATTTGGAAATTCATTGCTACTAGAAACACTATAGGAATCTACACTGACGATAAAGACCCCATCTTTTTCAACATTGTCCTTCCTAAGCTTTTTATTAATTAAGTTATAGTAAACTGGTCCATAGGGACTATGCACTACAGTAAAAGAATAATTATAAATATCATTTCTATCTAATATTTTATTGAACACAGCTGGATGCAAACCTTGCGAAGCCTTTGATGTACCTAAAATTAATGATGATTGTTTTGGAGTGGTTAATTTTAAATAAATTCCATCAGCATGCCCATCAGCCAAAAAAAAGACAATAGTACATAACACCCCTAGAATGAGCATGAATAAAAATAATTTTTTAAATAATTTCTTCATTTTCCTAAGTTAAAATTGAAAATATATGAATTCTGCTCCACTTCCCATGAAAAGAAAAATCATAAAACCTATAAATAAATATAAGCACCATCTCATAGGTTGCGACCAAGAATGACCGAACTTCTCAATCGCATATAAATTCCGTCTTCCAACCCATTCAATACTTATGAATATGAAAAGTAGAGTTAATACCATGATAGGTATTATTGTAGGAATTTTAAAAAATGAAGCACTAAATATAGTACCTAAATAATAAATTGCGTGATGTACATTTTCTGCTCTAAAAAATATCCAGGCAATCACTGTCAAACTAAAGGTTAAAGACATCTGGCCAATTTCTTTTATATTTGGAAAATACGAATCACTGGCGACAACTACCATGTTCTGTCTATTTCTTTTTGTCAGTAATAGCGGAAGAAAATAAAGGGCATTCAAAGCTCCCCAAATGATAAAAGTCCAGTTGGCACCATGCCAAAACCCACTTACTATAAATATAATAAATGTGTTTCTTACTTTCATCCAGGTTCCTCCCCGACTTCCTCCTAAAGGAATATAAAGATAATCCCTGAACCAGGTAGAAAGTGAAATATGCCAACGCCTCCAAAATTCTGCAATATCCCTGGAGAAATATGGAAAAGCGAAGTTTTGCATTAATTTAAAACCGAAAAGCCTGGAGGTGCCTATTGCAATGTCAGAATATCCTGAGAAATCCCCGTAAATCTGAAAAGTAAAAAAGATTGCTCCTAAAACTAATGTACTACCGGAATAGTCAGCAGAATTGTTGAAAATAAGATTGGCATAAGTAGCACAATTATCTGCAATGACTATCTTTTTGAATAAACCCCAAAGGATTTGTCTCAGGCCATCTACCGCTTCACTATATTCGAACTTATGTTTTGAATAAAACTGAGGTAACAAATTGGTAGCCCGTTCTATTGGACCCGCTACCAACTGAGGAAAAAAGCTCACAAATGCCGCAAAGGAGATAAAATCCTTGGTCGGTTCTAACTTTTTCCTATAAACATCTATAGTATAACTTAAAGTTTGAAATGTATAGAAGCTAATCCCAACTGGTAGAATAATATTAAGGGAGTTGGCATTTATTTCATTTCCAAAAAAGGAAAATGCCGAAGTAAAATTGTCAAGAAAAAAATTATAATATTTAAAGAAGCCTAAAAATCCCAGGTTTACCAGTATGCTTATCCAAAGCAGTATTTTTCGCTTGTTTAAATTTTCCTCCTTACCCAAACTTATCCCAATTATATAATCAACCAGAGTACTGAAAATTATAAGGGACAAAAACCTCCAATCCCACCAACCATAGAATATATAGCTGGCTAGCGCAATAAGAATATTCTGATG
>JBDNHN010000443.1:0-2655 GCA_041688725.1 Gillisia sp. | reverse complement strand
GTTTTTGATGCACGCGGGAGATATGTTTTAACCGAAATCTATTCAGAAAACCAAGTTGAATATTCAATGGACCTAAGCCGTTTGCAGCAGGCTGTATATATTTTAAAATTGCACACATCACAGGGAATTAGAGTCATCAGGGTGATAATTGATTAGAGATTTGCCTTTAAGAAATTTTGGCGTTTATAAAATCGATGATCTCTTGAGCGGGAGTCTTATAATCGAACCAGTGAATATTTTTGTCTTTTCTAAACCAGGTGAGCTGGCGCTTTGCAAAACGGCGGGTGTTTTTCTTGATCTCTTCCACTGCTTCCTCTAAATTCATCCTTCCTTCAAGAAAAGCAAATAATTCTTTGTAGCCCACAGTGTTGAGCGCGTTTAATTTTCGTTTTGAATATAGGCTCTCAGCCTCTTCCAGCAATCCCTCGTCCATCATAATATCAACGCGCCGGTTAATACGTTCGTAAATTTCCTCCCGTGGCGCTGTGAGCCCTATGGGAATGTTTTTGAAAGGACGTTTTGTTTTGGGTTGATCTAAAAACGACGAAAAGGATTTTCCTGTGCCCATGCATATTTCCAGGGCCCTTATCACACGATGCGGGTTATCGATGTCCATTTTTTCATAATACACCGGATCCAGGCTTTGCAATTGCCTTTTTAAGGATTCGAGGCCATCTTTTACAAATTGCTCATTAAGTTTGATCCGAATTTCAGGATCAAGCTCGGGAAAATCGTCCAGACCTTCCAATAAACTTTTTACATAGAGTCCACTCCCGCCAACAAGAATTAGCAACTTGTGTTTTTTAAACAATTCTTCGGTTTTTGCCAAAGCATCCTTCTCAAAATCGCCTACAGAGAAATCCTCTAAAATAGATTTGTGATGAATAAAATGATGCGGTGCGGCGGCCAATTCCTTTTTAGAAGGTGCAGCCGTTCCTATACTCATTTCCTTATAAAACTGCCTGGAATCGGCAGAGAGGATTTCAGTGTCAAAAGCTTTGGCAAGTTTGATGCTAAGAGCTGTTTTTCCTATTGCAGTTGGGCCTACAATACTTATAAGATAGTTAATCTTCATTTAGTTTATGTCCGCAGTTATGGCAAAATTTGGTGCCGTCAAGATGTTTGCTCTCATTGCAATTAGGACAATTTTGAGTGTTTGTATGTACTAACCTGTTTCTTCCCATAGTAAGTTCAGCACTTACAATTCCTGTTGGCACTGCTATTACCCCATAACCTGTGATCATAATAAAAGAGGCAATTAACTGGCCTAAAGGGGTTCCCGGATGAATATCGCCGTATCCAACAGTTGTAAGGGTAACTATGCACCAATAAATACTTACGGGAATACTTGTAAATCCATGTTCCGGTCCTTCTACCATATACATTACCGTTCCCATAATTATCGTTATTATAAGCACAGCAAACAGGAAAATAAAAATCTTGGCCTTACTATCACGAAGAGCCCGTATCAGTTTATTGGATTCGCCTATGTATCGGGTGATTTTTAAAATTCTGAAAACTCTTAGAAGTCGAAGTGCACGAAGCGCAAAAAGCAGATTAAACCCGCCACTAAAAAATGCAATATAGGTGGGGAGCGTGGAAAGTAAATCTACAATCCCGTAAAAACTAAAAATATATCTTTTGGGTTTTTTGATAGTGATTATCCGAAGTATATATTCAACGGTAAAAACGAAGGTTATAACCCATTCTGCAAGATGGAATTCCCGGATATACTTTATGTTTAATCCGGCAATGCTTTCCAGCATAACCAGTGCAATACTTATAACGATAACAATAAGAAGTATTATATCAAACAATTTCCCCACGGGAGTATCTGCTTCATAAATTATTCTGTGAAGCGAGGTTTTCCAAGTTGAGGTTTTCTGTTTTTCTGTTTGGCTTTCTTCCAAATTAAGGAATTTATTATGGATTGAGTTGAATGATCTTTAGCTTCCTGTTTTTCCTTAAATAACTTTGAATAATGTGCCTGGCATCCCGGTCATTTGTCATGGGAGTTATTATATTTCGAACAATATCGATATTATTTAGCTGATAATTCAAATTAAAATAACCAATTCCTATAAATACACCCTCTTCTACCAACAATGCGCTTTTTTCATCTACCTCACGCCCGCGGTCTATCACCAACATATTTTGATTGTTATAACTGTATCTTTTAATTATTTCTAAAACTTTTTCATTATATTCTGAAGGGGATTCCTCACCTAAACAAGCTCCCTTACAGGTTTTAATGCTGTAGTTGAAGCAACTTCCCTTTCCGCCCTGCAATCCTGATAAACGAAGGCAAAGCTGGAAAGAATCTACTATTGTATGCAACACGTTTTTTGCCTGTTTTAAACTGGTGAAAGTGGTGATATTCTCTTTCTGGGTATCTGCTTTGCCTATTTGTAAATTGATATATCCGTTTTCATCTGTAAACTGGTAAAGTGCATAGTTGAAAATGGATCTTTTTAATACCTTATTATATTTGGGTTTATTCTGTTTTATTTCTTCGTTTTCTTTTAAGAGGGCAATTAATTCATTTCCTGTAGCTTCAAAACTTACCGAGGACACTTCATTTTGGATCTCCCTGGCCTTGCGTTGGTCGGTGGTAAAATGTTGGCTCACCCTTTTTCTGATATTCCTGCTTTTTCC
>JBDNHN010000442.1:0-8722 GCA_041688725.1 Gillisia sp. | reverse complement strand
CATCATAGTAATCGAAGCCTTATTGGGCTTGTAAAAAAGTGATTTCACATTAAAATATATAAAAATGAAAATTCAATTTATAACAAAAAGTTCGCTGCTCATTTTATCTACCCTATTCATAGTGGCTTGTGGCAACAAGGATTCCGAAAAAATGGAGTCTTCGGAAGAATCTTCGATAAATGAAGAACAACCAGTTGCAAACGGATCCAAACAAATCACTTTTACCAAAGACCAATATAATCTTGCCGGAATTGAAACCGGAGAGATTGAAATGAGAAATCTTAGCAACATCATCAAACTCAATGGGGTTATTGACGTAGAGCCTGAAAGTATGGCTTCTGTATCTGCCCCTTTAGGAGGATATTTAAAAACCGCTGGGAAACTACCTGGTGAAGAGATTAAAAAAGGGCAGGTATTAGCCACGATTGAAAATCCTGAATTTATCCAAATCCAACAAGACTATTTGGAAAGTTTAAGCAAACTCCAATTTCTTGAAGAAGAATACAAACGCCAGAAACAATTGAGGGAAGAAGACATCAATTCTGCAAAAACGTTTCAACAGGTTTCTTCAGAATATAGAATAACACAAGGGCAGGTTAAGGCATATGAACAACAACTTGCGCTTGCGGGAATTAGTAAAAGTTCTGTCCAAAATGGCAATATATCGCGAACAGCTAACCTTTACGCCCCTATTACAGGTTTTGTGAAAGCGAGTAATGTAAATATTGGGGATTATGTGTCCCCTCAGGATGTGCTTTTTGAATTGGTCAACATAGAGGATGTTCATTTGGCATTGAATGCCTTTGAAAAGGATTTGGAAAAGATAGAGGTTGGCCAAACCGTTAAGTTTTCACCTTCCAATGACAATACGTTCAGCCGTACTGCTGAAGTTTTCTTAATTGGAAAAGCGACTGGTAAAGATCGTATGACGCCGGTTTATTGCCACATTAACAAAGAGGACGAGAAAGGTCTTTTGCCTGGTATGTATGTAAAGGCTTGGTTAGAAAGCGGTACAAATAAGCAAAATGCAATTGCCTCTGAAGCTATCGTCCAATACGAAGGAAAAGATTTTGTAATCCTTCAAACCGAAGAAACTGAAGGTGGTTATAAATTTAAATTGGAACAGGTTAAAAAAGGAATTGAACAGGAAGGCTATACGGCCATAACTTTAGCTGAAAGTGTCGATGCTCAAAATTTTAGACCTGTGGTTAAGAACGCTTATTCCATCTTGTCTGCTTTAAGAAATTCTGAAGAAGAAGAGTAGCCCTAATTTGAAAAATAGTTTTAAGAGATCAGGATGAAAATTGGCAAGGTTATATCTAAATTAACAGGACCCTTTCAGGCTTTACAAAACAAGTTGTTTGCAAAAGGGTATCTCGCACAGACCTTTAGCCTGTTGGGTGATGCATTTACTTTGGTTGGTTTGGCATTGCTTGCCTATCAATTACGCCTTTTCACATCTGTGTTAGTTATCTCTTATCCGATAGCCGGATTTTTGGGAACTGCATTTCCAGAGGCAAATTTTCTCTACGGCGGCATACTTACATTATCGTTGCTACTAACTGTGTTTCTGTTTCTTACACCAAAGGAAAACCCAAAAACTTAAATCAGTTGAATTAAAGAAAATAGATTATTAAATTTTAAACACTAATATCAAAATCAATAAATTATGAAGAGAGTATTTTTTATTACAGCAGTTGCATTGACAACCCTATTGGCATCTTGCAAAGAAACAAAAAAGGAGGAAGCTACTCAGAATGTCCAGGAAAATGTGAATAGAGACAATAAAACAGAAAGGATTGGAACGAAGGATAGCAGCCAAATGGCTCGAAAGAAAACAATGGATAGTTTAGAGCAAATTAAATCTCACGGGCACGCCCATTAATAATTAAAATCCAATTGTTCCGCAATGTGCAATGGGATTTAATCAAATTTACTATGAAAATAAAAAAGATAATATCCTTTCTTGTATTGACTGTCGTTTGTGCACTTTGTACTACCGCATTTGCGCACGGTGTCGATGAAAACACACAAACCTTTTTGTTGGGGAACAATGGTGTTGCCTTCGGACCCTTTTTATATATAGGAGCGAAACATATGATTACCGGTTACGACCACCTGTTATTTTTGGTGGGAGTCATATTTTTTCTATACAAACCAAAAGAAGTATTACTCTACGTTAGCTTTTTTACCGTTGGCCATAGCACCACTTTATTATTTGGTGTCTTAAGTGATATAACCATCAATTCCTATTTAATAGACGCTATAATAGCCCTATCTATCGTGTACAAAGGTTTCGATAATTTAGGCGGCTTTAAGCGATTCTTCGGCAAACAGCCCAACACCAAGGCAGCAGTTTTGATATTCGGATTGTTCCACGGTTTTGGCCTTGCAAGTAAATTGCAAGAATTCAAATTCGACCGAGAAGGCCTATTTACGAACCTAATTGGTTTTAATATTGGTGTAGAAATAGGGCAATTTATTGCTTTGGCAATAGTATTAACCCTTATAACGGTATGGAGAAGACAACCCAGTTTTATGAAATTTTCAACAATTACAAATACAGCTCTTATGGCCGCTGGGTTTTTACTGCTCGGCTTCCAATTAACAGGCTACTTTACATCTTAAAAAAAATAACTATGTCAGAAATGAATCATCCAGTATTGGAAAAAAGTAAAATTATAAAAGCAACCATCATTTCACTTCTTGTCGGTGCGCTATTATTAGTTGTTGCGGTATTACCAGCAGAATATGGAATGGATCCTACAGGTGCAGGAGAATTGTTTGGATTTAGCAAACTTTATGTTCCCGAAGAAGCCGGAACTAATAGTTTGGGAGCTATAGCCGCAAATCCTTCTACTCCAATAATCAGACTCGAAAAGGCAGGTTCAGGACCTAATGTGGACAGACCTGTAGAGGCCAATAATCCTCCTCCAACTACACAATTAAGTTCACGTGTAGATGAAACCAAAGTGGTTGTTCCAGCAGGAAAAGGAATTGAGTTTAAAATAGATATGCTCAAATACGGGAAAATGAAATACGAATGGACTACCACTAATGGTGAGATTCTCTATTTTGATTTTCACGGTGAGGTAAAACAAGAAAAAGAGGTCAAGAAAGTTTACTTTGAAAGTTACACTATTGCCAATTCCAACAATATGGTGGGTACTTTTTTAGCACCCTATGAAGGAAAGCACGGTTGGTTTTTTAGAAATACCGGTGATGAGGACGTTGTAGTAAATCTAAGACTAAAAGGTCAGTACGCATTATAATTTTAAGTCCTGCAATGGAAGATCAATTTCTAAGCCCAATTGAAATAGCCTTCCATTTAGCAGGCACAAATTATGTTTTAAATAGATTCATAACAGACTTAGCCTTGAAATTATGGATTTATTAACGATAATGTTTTTACAATAATTTCTCTGGATTACTATTTTGCTTTGTATTATTTCTATTATAGGAGTATTTAAATTGAATTAGTTTTAATTAGAAGGGTGAATTTTTGCACATCCTGTGCATTCAATTTTTGTTACATTTGCAATGTGAAAATAATAGCACTCATATTATCTTTTTACATTCTTGCACTCAATGGATTCCCATGCAACGATAACGGTGTAGGTACAGATAATTATGAAACAAAAATCGCACATAATTTAGATTTGAACAATACCCATAGTGCTTTTGACCTATGCCCGCCATTTTGTACTTGCCACTGTTGTCATGTTCATACAATAGATTTTGGTTCTTCCAATTTTGAACCCTTAATTTCAGAAATTTCTTCCGAAGTTTTAGGCTATTCCGATAATCTAGGCCAAGATATTTCCTATTCCCTATTACAACCACCAAAAGTTTAATTCAGTTTTTATAGGATAGCTATATCCTTTTTTTGACCAATATCCATGGTCGATTTTTATTTCGATTGATTCCTTAAAAGCGGTTTTCTCTCGAGAATTTTAACTGAATTAAT
Organism: Gillisia sp.; assembly: GCA_041688725.1. Classification (GTDB taxonomy): domain Bacteria; phylum Bacteroidota; class Bacteroidia; order Flavobacteriales; family Flavobacteriaceae; genus Gillisia. The sequence goes on along the minus strand of JBDNHN010000442.1, from coordinate 4,755 downwards.
TTTTTTACATGATAAATAAAATCATCTCTTATTCCATTAATAATAAATTTATTATTGGATTATTTATAGTGGCACTCGTCGGGACGGGAATATGGTCAATGACCACTATTAAATTGGGTTCTGTGCCCGATATTACAAACAATCAAGTACAAGTAATAACTACAGCCCCCAACCTTGGTACTGAAGATATTGAGCAATTTGTGACATATCCAGTAGAATTGGCTATGGCCAACCTTCCCGATGTGATCGAATTGCGTTCCGTATCCCGTTTTGGGCTTTCTGTGGTAACCATCGTTTTTGAAGATGATGCGGGAACCTATCTTCCCAGACAACTGGTTCAGGAAAAGCTGACTGCGGTCAGCGACGAAATTCCTGAAGGTTTCGGTACGCCTTTTATGGCGCCAATTACAACCGGGCTTGGAGAAATTTACCAATACTCGCTAAAAGTAGAAAAGGGTTATGAAGGGCAATATGACGCCATGGAACTCCGAACCATTCAAGACTGGATTGTAAAACGACAAATGGCATTGGTTCCAGGAGTTGTGGAAGTAAATGCAGCTGGAGGATTTGTAAAACAATATGAAGTTGCCATTAACCCAGACAGACTTAAAAGTTTTGGTGTCACTATGAGTGAGGTCTTTGAAGCAATAAAGAATAATAACGCAAACACTGGTGGTGCTTATATAGAGAAAAACCATCAAGCGAACTTTATACGAGGGGAAGGATTAGCCCGAAGTCTCGAAGATTTGGAAAATACCGTGGTGACCACTCAAAATGGTACTCCTGTTTTAGTACGGGATCTTGCTGAAAAAGTTGGATTCGGAAATCAAGTACGCTATGGTGCATTTACTCAGGATGGAAAGGAAAGCGTTGGGGGGCAAATTCTTATGCTTAAAGGTGAAAGTCCCGGCGAAGTTATTGAAAACGTAAAAACCCGTATCAAGGAAATTCAGAAGTCTCTACCTGAAGGGGTTTATATTGAAGCTTTCTTGGATAGAAGTGATTTGATAGGTCGTACAACAAGTACGGTAGGAAAAAACTTAATAGAAGGTTCGTTAATCGTAATATTTGTTTTGATTCTACTTTTGGGAAGTTTTCGTGGAGGCTTGATAACCGCCTCGGTAATCCCACTTTCTTTATTGTTTGCATTTATTTTAATGAAACAATTTGGGGTATGGGCAAATTTAATGTCCCTTGGAGCAATTGATTTCGGGATTATTGTGGATGGTGCGGTAATTATTGTAGAAGGTATGGTGTTCCATATTCATCAAAGGATCAAAAAATCCAAAGTATCTATAGATCAGGCAGAAATGGATGAAATCGCTTACGATTCAGCAAGTAAAATGATGAATTCTGCTTTTTTCGGACAATTGATTATTCTTATTGTATTTACTCCTATATTATTCTTAACGGGGGTTGAAGGAAAAATGTTCCGACCAATGGCATTTACTTTCGGTTTTGCCGTTTTGGGTGCGATTATCCTTTGCCTCACTTACGTGCCGATGATTTCTGCACTTTTTCTAAGACCTTCCAAAAATCAAGATGGATGGTTTGCAAAATTTGAAAATAAAATAGATAGATTCAGCGATCGAATTATGGGTGGGCTTAATAAAGCATATAAGCCTTTATTATCTTTCTCGCTAAGGTTTAAAGCAGGTGTTGTTATTGGTGCGGTTGCCTTATTATTGATTGCCGGCTTTATATTCAGCAATATGGGTGGCGAATTTATTCCAAAATTTGATGAAGGTGATATTGCGATGCAAGCCCTTATTAAGCCAGGAAGCAGTCTTACAGAATCTATTGAAGCTTCCAAAAAGCTTCAAAACATCATAAATGAATTTCCAGAGGTTAAAACGATGGTTTCAAGAATTGGTGTAGCAGAAATACCAACAGACCCAATGCCTATGGATATAGCCGATAGCTATATAATTCTGGAAAAGGACAAGAGCAAATGGACAACTGCCGAAACCAAAGAGGGATTAATTGAGAAAATTCGAGAAAAAATTTCAGTCATTTCCGGGGTTAATTTCGTGTTTACACAACCCGTAGAGCTCCGCTTCAATGAACTATTGACTGGAGTTCGAGAAGATGTTGCCATAAAATTATATGGCGAGGATTTGGGCATATTGGCAGCCAAAATTCAAGAAATTGCTGCGGTGATACGAACTGTTCCCGGTGCAGTAGACTTAAATGTGGAAGCCACCAGTGGCTTGCCACAAATGACCGTGGTATACAACCGTGCAAAAATGGCACAATACGGACTAACTGTTGATAAACTTAATGATTACGTGAACGCAGCCTTTTCTGGAGAAAAAGCAGGAGTAATTTTTGAAGGTGAAAAGAAATTTGATGTTGTTATACGCCTAGCAAAAGAATACAGGCAAGATATCAATAGCCTAAAAAATCTTTATATCGATTTGCCCAGTGGTAACCAAGTCCCATTAAATGAGGTAGCGGATATTAGCTATAAACCTGGACCTATGCAGATATCGAGAGATAATACCTATCGCCGTATTTCGGTGGGAGTCAATGTTAGAGGTCGTGACGTGAAATCGATGGTTGAGGAAATTCAGCAAAAACTCGACGCTGAAGTAAAACTTCCGCCGGGATATTACGTAACCTACGGAGGTTCTTTTGAGAATCTACAACGCGCGACCGACCGGTTGATGATCGTGGTGCCTATTGCCTTGGCACTCATATTTATCCTGTTATATTTTGCCCTTGGTTCATTATCGCAATCCATTATGATATATATGGCCGTTCCTCTTGCCGCAATAGGTGGAGTATTTGCCCTCTGGATTCGTGGAATGCCATTCAGTATTTCTGCGGGAGTAGGATTTATAGTACTCTTTGGGGTAGCCGTCTTAAATGGGCTGGTTCTTATTAATAAATTCAATGAACTAAAAGAAAAAGGAATGACAAATATTAGAGATAGAATTTATGAAGCAACACACGAGCGTCTTCGCCCAATTCTCTTAACGGCAACTGCTGCTATAATGGGCTTTATCCCAATGGCAGTTTCCACATCAGGTGGTGCAGAAGTACAACGACCTTTAGCAACGGTGGTTATTGGGGGCTTACTAACGGCAACATTATTAACCTTGGTGATTCTTCCGGTTCTTTATTATTGGCTTGAAGCACGAAAAGAGAAAAAAGGTAATGGTGGCGATGTAAGCTATATCAATAAAAGCACTACCGTTATTGTCGCGCTTTTGAGTTTGGGAGGATTCTTGTCTTCCAATACGGTAAATGCACAAGAAACGACACTAGCCCAAACCATAACTATAGAGGAAGCTATCGATATGGCTAAGAAGAACTATCCTTCATTAAAGGAAAGTCAGGCTTTCATTGAACGGGAGCAGGCTATGAAGGGAACAAGTTTCGACTTGGGAAATACCCAAGTGTTCACGGGAAAGGAAGAAGTTGGAAACGATTTGCCAGGTGTACAGACCACGATTGGGTTTCAGCAGGGAAATATCGATCTGCTTTCGGGCTTTTCCAAATCCAAGTTTTATAAGGAAAGGGTTCAATTGGGAGAAAAGTTCTATGACCTAAATGAGCAACAGTTGGTGCGCAATGTTATGCAAGCGTATGACCAAATTAACTACACCAAGGCACAATTGCGTTTTGCGGAACAATTGGACAGCGTTTATGCCAATTTCAGGACTGCATCCCAACTGCGGTATGACACCGGTGAAACCGACAAATTGGAATTCATTGCAGCCTCCTCGGAATATCAACAGATACAAGTATTGCGGCAGCAGGCTTATGACAATATTGAAATTGCCAAAAGAGCCTTAAAGCAATATTTGGGTATTGATCAAGAAATCGAAACAGTAGAATTGCCGTACGAAACGATGAATTATATGGCAGTGCAGGATTCGGCATCGGTAGCAGACAATCCATTATTACAGTATTCAATGCAAAATTCCGAGGTAAGCAAGGCAAACATTGGTGTGGAAAAATCACAGTTTTTGCCCAAGTTCAACATTTCCTATGGGAGGCAAGTCGTTGATGATATATCTGGTTTTAACTCCTATCAGGCCGGTATCAGTATCCCGCTTTGGTTCTTACCACAAAAATCAAGGGTCAAAGCAGCAAAGGCAGACGCGAGGGTTGCTGAAAATCAATACTTAGAGCAAAAAGCGGTTACCGAAAGCAGGGTTTCACAACTTTTAAAATCGTTGGAAAAAACCCAAAAAACCCTGGATTACTATCAAGAAGGTGCACTTGTTTTAGCAGAAGAACAAATATCTACAGCAGAACTTGCTTCAAAGGAAGGTGAAATAGATTATGTGAACTATATCACGATCCTGAACAGTGCCATTCGGATAAAGCAGAACCATTTACAGTTTATTAATCAGTATAATCAACTAGCCATTGAGTTACAGTATCAATTGGGCAATTTATAAATCTAAAAAAAGAAAATACAATGAAAAATATAGCACTAATTACTACAGTTTTATTAACCATCTTGTTGGTAGGCTGTAACGATAAGCCCGATTCTGAATTGGGCCATAACGAAGGAAGCACGACTTCAGAAACAATGGAGAATGACGAAAGTGGGCACAATGAGGAAGCAGAAATGGGGGAGAAAGCAGTTGTAGAAATTTTAAAAATCCAGGCTGAAACCATAGGTCTAGAGTTAAGTGAATTAGAAGAAAAAAAAATAGGTAATAATATAAAAGTTACAGGTCAATTGGAACTTTTCGCACAGGATAAGGCGAATGTAAGTCCCTTTATAGGTGGTAATGT
>JBDNHN010000441.1:0-3769 GCA_041688725.1 Gillisia sp. | reverse complement strand
TAATATTGTAAAACAGGCGTTATGATGAAAATACTTTTACCGACCGATTTTTCTGAAACTGCCAGGAATGCATTGGAGTATGCATTGAATTTTTTTAAAGGTGAATCCTGCACCTTTTATTTTCTTAATATCTACACGGCATGGAAATACACAACGGGTGATCTCTGGCAGGCTTCCGGAAAAGAATCTGTTTATGATGCCCTGCTGCTTAATAAAAAGATAAAACTCGATGTGCTGATAGATCAACTGAAGCAAGAATATCAGGACAAAAGGTACAGGTTTAAAGGCATTGCCGATTATGATGAATTTACCGACGCTATTAATCAGGTTGTAGAATTAAATGAGATCAATTTTATTGTAATGGGAACCGAAGGCACTAAAGGTGTGAAAGAGGTGGTTTTCGGGACCCATACCCAGAAGGTGATCCGAAAGGTGGATTGCCCAATAATGGTTGTGCCCAAAGGCATTGTGTTCAAAGGTTTTAAAAAAATACTTTTAACCCTGGATTATGATTATAAATTTAATCCATCCGTTAATAAACCTTTGATCAGGCTTATGGCCAAACACAAAGTATCCTTAGATATCCTCAGAATGAAGAAAGTGAATGCAAATTCTGATGATTTGGCCAAAGAAGAAAAAAAAATAGAGAGATCATTTAAGGGAATAAATCCTAAAATTCATATAATAAGTAAGGTTCATACTGTGGACGCAATTAATAATCTGGTACAGGTCATGGGGATAGATATGAACGTGATCTCTGCAAAAAGAGAGTTGTTTTTGGACAGGATTTTATCTGGTTCTTCTGTTTCCAACATTATAAACAAATCACGAATACCTTTATTGGTTTTGCATGAACCTCCGGAATGAGAAAAAAGTTCAGATTTTCAAGTCAGTCATTTTTTAAGAACTCACCTTCTATCTTCATAGCCGAAATAGATGTTTTTAATGATTTTTGTCATTGTTTATAAATAAACAGAATGATAGTTTTAATAGAGGAATTACAAATGTCCTTCTAAGATTGGCAATAATAATTAAAACAGCTTAACCGGAGGAAATGAAAAATCAGGATTTAATAAATCTGACAAAACATGCCATCAAAGCACCTTCCGGCCATAATTCACAACCCTGGAAGTTTAAGCTGGAAGAGAACAGTATCACTATATTTCCTGATTACGAACGTATTATACCTGTTGCAGACCCGGATAATCATGAACTTTTTATCAGTTTAGGCTGTGCTTTGGAAAATTTGATAATTGCGGCCGGGAAATTTGGTTATCATACTGATATTGAAATGAAGATGGAAGATCCTTTTAAGGAATCCATCCGGGTAGAGTTATCTTCGGGGAATAATCAAAATTACGATCAGCTTTTCAAAAACATCGAAATCCGGCAATCTACCCGAAGCAAATATAACAAAGCTCTTATCCCTCCTGCAGATATTGAAAAATTAAATGAGGCTGGAAATCAGGACCAGGTTTTATTTTTGTTGCTTACAGAACCGGGTCAAATAGAACCTGTTATCGAAATCACAAAAAGAGCAACCGTATTGCAGCTCTCCAAAAAAGAATTTATAAACGAATTAATGCAATGGATCCGGTTTAATAGGAGGACAGCCAAAAAAACTGGGGATGGATTATATTCCGGAGCCATTGGGAGTCCATCGGTTCCGAAATGGCTTGGGGAATTATTTATGAACCTTACTTTGGATCCAAAAAGGGAAGCCAGAAAGAATGTAAATTTGATGAACAATTCATCGGGAATACTCATTTTTATAGCCAAAGAGAATAATAAGGAAGCCTGGGTCAATCTTGGCAGGAGCTTTCAAAGAGTCGCACTAACAGCGACTTCCTTAAATATTAACCATGCACATATCAATTCAGCTTGTGAGGAGATCTCGGCAAGAAAAAAATTGGCAGAAGTACTTCAATTAAATCCTGAAGAACAACCTCTTTTGATTATCAGGATCGGATATTCTGAAAAACGGCCATATTCCTTCAGAAGGCCTTTAAAGGAAATGTTGATAAAATAGTGATATTTTTATTTTCACTTCAGCTTATAAAACACTGGAATTAACGGCCCTAAGATCCCTGCAATTACAAATCAGAAACCCAATATTTTAATATTTTTTTCGCCTAATTAGTAAAGGGAGTACCAATCTAAATGGGGAAAAATAAAAAAATTTGCATTTGAGGAATTCGCAATTGTTTTGCCAAAAAAAGTTGTATTTTTGAATTGCACGTTTTTTTTTGCTTATAAAACCAGTTTATGATAAGTATGGGGCTTATCCGGTTAATGGTTGATAATTGCATTAAAATTGTACTTTAAAGAGTTAACCTAACTAAAATTATAAAGCATATGAAAATCTTAAAAACAATCCTTATTGCAGTTGGAATTTTAATAGCAGTACCTCTTATTGTTTCTCTTTTCGTCAAAAAAGATTACGAAGTAGAACGGGAAATTACTATTGACAAACCGAAAGAAGATGTCTTTGATTATGTGAAATTTCTCAAAAATCAAGACAATTATAGCAAGTGGGCAACTATGGATCCGGATATGAAAAAAACCTATCGCGGCACTGATGGAACTGTTGGTTTTATTTCAGCCTGGGAAAGTAACAATAAAGATGTGGGGAAAGGCGAACAGGAAATAAAGAAAATAACTGAAGGCGAAAGAATAGACTTTGAGCTTAGATTTTTTGAACCCTTCGAATCAACCGAGCCTGCTTATATGACTACAGAAAGTGTGTCAGAGAATCAAACAAAAGTAAAATGGGGCTTTAGCGGACATATGGATTATCCCATGAACATTATGATGTTATTTATGGACTTTGAAAAGATGATTGGTGATGATCTGGATACCGGACTTAAAAACTTAAAATCTGTATTGGAAGCTAAATAAGACATGTAAGCCATAAATTGGAATAAATGAAAATTTCTATTTATGGCAATTACATTAGATGAATCCTGTTTTTATAAAGAGTGGATTACACAAATTTCATTTTAATATGAAAGCGGAAATTTCCCTTATCAAAATGATAAAAATCATTACCAATATCTGTGACTGTCCTTGTCCTTTTTTATTTGGTTGAATTGTGCGTTTTACTTAATGATTCAACTTGTAAAAACCTGAATTACTGCGTTTTACTTTAACATAACATAGGCAAAAAAATTCAGAATAAATATTAACTTTTCATACCAATTTTATAATTCCCATTAAAATTTTAAAAATAATTTTATATGTAGCCCGGACAGATGAAATGGTCATAAAATGGGCATTTATTTTTATTAGGTCAATGAATTATAAAAAATTCGAAAATGAATAGGTTCAACTAATATTTAAAAAATAAAATAACATGGCAACAATCAATCCTTATTTAACTTTTAACGGTAATTGCGAAGAAGCATTTAAGTTTTATAAATCTGTATTCGGGGGCGAATTCACATATTTGGGAAGATTTAAGGAGATGCCTCCTATGGAGGGGTATCCACCGGTTTCTAAAGGAGAAGCCGAAAAAATAATGCACGTTTCCTTACCTATTGGAAAGGTGACAATTCTAATGGGCTCCGACACTTCCGAGTCTTTTGGAAAAGTTACCGTAGGAACTAATTTTTCTGTTTCCATCACTACTGATAGTCAGGAAGAAGCCGACAGGTTATTCAAGGGTATTTCTAAGGGAGGGAAGGTAACTATGCCAATGGATAAAACATTTTGGGGTTCTTATTTTGGTATGTTGGTTGACAAGTTCGGGTTTCAGTGGATGGTAAGTTTC
>JBDNHN010000440.1:0-3744 GCA_041688725.1 Gillisia sp. | reverse complement strand
TTTTTTTGATATGGTATTGGAGAGTTCATTGGTGTCATCTTGACTCCAAGGGAAGTGCTTGTTTAACTGCTCTCCTGCCTTTAGAATTCCATCTATAAGGCCTTGTTTATAATTGCCAGCTTTAAATTGTACGACAATAGCATCTTTGGTGCTTTCCCAAAAATCATTAGGCACAACATCATTGATGCCCTTGTCCCCACAGATCACAAAATTCCGGTTTTCAACAGCAACATAGATGAGTACGCCATTTTCCTGTTTGGTATTGTCCATTTTAAGAAGGTGAAATACTTCCATTGCACGGTCAAAAATATCCACTTCTCCATGAGATTTTTCGATGTGCACCCGGATTTCCCCGGAAGTCGCTTTTTCTGCCATTCTAATAGCTTCAACAACTTCCTCTTCTTCTTTTGCCGATAAAAAGTCTTCAACTTTGCTCATGCCTCCTGTTTTTAATTGAAATCAAAATCTACATCAGGAGCATCTTCAGAACCTGCATCTGCTTCATATCTCACCATAGGTTTAAATCCGAACATTCCTGCAAACATTGAATTTGGGAATATACGTATATGAGTGTTGTACGCAGTTACAGATTCATTGTAACGGTTCCTCTCAACGTTAATCCTGTTTTCTGTTCCTTCCAGTTGTGATTGCAATTTCAGAAAATTTTGATTTGCTTTAAGTTCCGGGTAACGTTCTACAGTCACCAATAATCTTGACAAAGCCGAAGTTACTCCACCTTGGGCTTGTTGGAATTGTGCCATTTGTTCCGGGGTTATATTTGAAGGATCAATGGTAATTCCGGTTGCTTTTGATCTAGCCTCGATAACATCGGTAAGAGTTCCCCTTTCAAAATCGGCGGCACCTTGAACTGTTTTTACCAGATTGCCTATAAGATCATTTCGACGCTGATAAGAGCTTTCAACGTTAGACCAGCCCAAACGAGCATTTTCCTGATTGGTTACCGCGGTATTGTTAAAACCTACGGTTAGATTGTAAAGAATAAAACCTAGGACAATAATTACTATTGCCGGGATTAGCCATTTTTTCATGTTATAGTTGGTTTTTAATTTTTGTCAATTCTGCTTTTACAGTTTGTAATTTTCTAATTATTTCAAAGTTAGTAAGAGTTTTTTTCTTTTCCTCTTTTAAATGGGTTTTTGCACCCTCAAGTGTGAATCCGCGTTCTTTTACCAGGTGATAGATCAATTCTAAATTCTTGATATCCTGGGGAGTAAACAACCGATTTCCTTTGGCATTTTTTTTTGGTTTTAGCGCGTCAAATTCCTTCTCCCAAAACCGGATAAGGGAGGTATTGACATCAAATGCCTCAGCGACCTCGCCAATGGCATAATATCGTTTTTCTGGTAGGTTTATATACATTAATCCAAAGATTGGTTTTCTTCCTGAGCTTTGATCAGAACCTGATCAAACTCCTCTGGAGAAAGGTGTCCGTAGTAAAAATTAATAGGGTTTATATGTTCCCCATCTTTAAAAATTTCATAATGAAGGTGAGGACCTTGTGAACGCCCTGTACTTCCAACAAAACCAATTAAGTCCCCACGTTTTACGCGTTGGCCAACGCGAATATTGAACTTGTATAAATGAGCATATAGGCTGGTGTATCCGTATCCGTGATCTACCCGAATATGATTGCCATAACCCGTAGCGCGGTTATCGGCTCTCTCAACCCTTCCATCTCCCGTGGCATAAACAGGGGTGCCGCGGGGAGCTGAAAAATCCATTCCGTTGTGAAATTTCTTAACCTTTGTAAAAGGATCGCTCCTCCATCCATAACCGGAGGCAATCCTTTTTAAATTTTCATTTTTTACAGGCTGAATAGCAGGAATTGCAGTGAGCAATTTTTCTTTTTCTTTGGCCAGAATAGTGATTTCATCCAGGGATTTGGATTGTACCACAATTTGCTTGGTAAGAATGTCTATTCGTTTATTTGTTTCGACAATCAATTTTGAATTGTCGTAGCCCTCCAGGTTTTTATAGCGGTTAATCCCACCAAATCCTGCTTTTCGTTGTTCCTCGGGAATGGGATTCGTTTCAAAATACAATCGGTATATGTTATTGTCCCGGTCTTCAACATTGGCCAAAACATTCTGTATTTGATCCATTTTTTTATTTAGGACCCCGTATTGCAACTGCATGTTCTGCAATTCTCTTTTTAAAGCTTTTTCCTTAGGGGTTTCAATCATTGGGATATTCAAATAAATAACCAACAATAGGAACCCGGCAAGAAAAGTTCCAAGGATCCCCAAAAAGGCAATTCCTAACCTTCTGCTATTTTTGCGTTTAATTTTTTTGTAGGCGAGTGTTTCGCTATCGTAATAATATTTTACCTTCGACATAAATTAAAAATATGTTATTTTTGCGCTTACAACCTACTGCAAAAACCTTGCAGAAGTGTATGGGAAACGAACAAATATAAAAATTGTTTTCTCATCTACAGCATTTAATAATTTTTAGACCATTTTTTACCCTATGAAATCTCAGGAGATACGTTCACAATACCTCGAATTCTTTAAATCAAAAGCCCATACCATAGTTCAATCGGCACCAATGGTTATTAAAGACGATCCAACTTTAATGTTTACCAATGCCGGAATGAACCAATTTAAGGAATATTTTCTAGGTAATACCGTGCCAAAAAGCACGAGGATGACCGATACCCAAAAATGTTTGCGTGTGAGCGGAAAACACAACGATCTGGAGGAAGTAGGGATGGATACCTACCACCACACGATGTTTGAAATGTTGGGAAACTGGAGTTTTGGGGATTATTTTAAAAAGGAAGCAATCCACTGGGCATGGGAACTCCTTACTGAAGTTTTTAAAATCGATAAAAGTATTTTATATGTTTCTGTTTTTGAAGGAAGTTCAGACGATAATCTGGAATTAGACAAGGAGGCTTTGGAACTTTGGAAAGCAATTGTACCCGAAGACCGGATCATTTTAGGAAATAAAAAGGATAATTTTTGGGAAATGGGTGATCAGGGACCTTGTGGACCCAGTTCTGAAATTCACATGGACATTCGCTCTGAGGAAGAAAAAGCGAAGGTTCCCGGCCGGGATCTGGTAAACGCCGATCATCCTCAGGTAGTAGAAATTTGGAATCTGGTATTTATGGAATTCAACCGTAAAGCTGATAGTTCCCTGGAAAAACTCCCCGCAAAACACGTAGATACGGGAATGGGTTTTGAACGACTTTGCATGGTGTTGCAGCACAAGAAATCCAATTATGACACCGATGTTTTCACTCCAATTATCAGCCAAATAGAGAAGGTGACGAGTTCTAAATACGGTATATCCGAAAAAACCGATATTGCAATTCGCGTAATCGCAGATCACGTGAGGGCCGTTACTTTTTCTATAGCCGATGGGCAGTTGCCCAGCAATACCGGAGCAGGATACGTGATTCGAAGAATTTTACGCCGAGCGATCCGGTATGGTTTTACATTTCTTAATATCAAAGAGCCGTTTATCTACAAACTGGTGGATACTTTAAGCACCCAAATGGGGGAAACCTTCCCTGAGCTTAAGTCCCAAAAAAATCTTTGTAAGAACGTTATCAAAGAAGAGGAACAATCTTTTCTAAGGACTTTGGATCAGGGACTGATTTTGTTGGAAAATATTATTGAAAAAACCGAAGGCGAAACGGTTTCAGGAAAAAAAGCTTTTGAATTGTACGACACTTTTGGTTTTCCTATTGATCTAACCGCGCTAATTTTACGGGAA
>JBDNHN010000439.1:0-5429 GCA_041688725.1 Gillisia sp. | reverse complement strand
GAAGATCTACGAAGCAGTGAGGCAAATCCCTGTTACAAGGTTTCTGTATAACAGTTTTCCTTTACACTGAATATGATGCTTATGTTGATGAAGAAGAATTATTTTATATGCTCCTAAGTTTACTGCCAATTATGGACTAAAATAAGCTTATTAAACTTGGGATTAGGATTAGGGCTGAAATTAGGGTTTGCGGGATCAGTTGGATATAATGCCATTAAAATGGCTTTGTAAGCCTGGTTATCAAGATGTAAAAAGTTTAAAATTTCTTTTTTTACTGAATTTGAGTGCGCTATCTAGCGCAACGTGCAACTTGCAATACTCTGTTTTTGTTGATATAATTTGCTGATAATTAATTAGTTGAAGTGCTTTTTAGGCCAAATTGCGTGTTGCAGGTTGCATCGCCAATTTAATTTTTTCATTTGTCTGCAAACCGTAGATTTATCAATACCTAAAACTGCCTTTATTTCCTCCCGGGTAGCTTTATTTTTAATACCAGCTTAAATTATAAAAGGCTGAAAAAACAATTCTAACAAACCGTCACATAACGCCATAGAAGACTCTAATTCAAAATGAAAGATCTTGAAAGTAAAATGGTTTTGAGCGATTAGGAGCAATGGTGGAAGCATCGGGAAGAAAGCCGTCAAGGACTAGGCGGAAGACAACCTTTTTTTAACTTGTATAGAATACGGTGTCATTGAATTTCTCATTGACATCGTATCTAATTAAATTAGTTTTGATGGAAATGTCACCTTCGGAAACTGTACTCTGAAAATCATTTCTTTAGTTACTGTGTCATAGAAAGGAAGAGCTCCATCATTTCTAACTGGTAGATTGGAAACAGGCAAGTACCTTTCTTTTGATCCATTTAATAAGGTTTGGATATCTCCTTTTGTCGCCGGCTTATTTTCTTTCCGTGTGAAAATTATTTTTGCCAAATCTGTAGTCAAATTTGCAATGGTGGCATTTCCTATTCCGGCCAAACTGATTCCTTCCTTTTTTTCATTTAATTTAGGTCTCGTTGAAACTTTCGCCACATTTCTTTCATCTTTTTTTGTTCTAAAATTAAATGCATTTACTCTACAGCTATTGCAGCAATACTTTTGTTTATGTCGTCTTTTGGGTTTGTAATCCTTGCCACAATAGTGGCATTTATATAAATATTGATCCATTGTGAATTAGGTTAACGTTAGACTAACGTCTAATAATAATTTTTGATTTTTTATTCCGGTGAGATATCATTTTCTGAAACTTTCTCCATGCCAGGAAATGAGGTTGAACATTTCCGGTAAACGATCTCCTAATCGGGGACCATATTTCTCCGAAATTTCAACTGGAGTCAAATTAGTGGTCACAAAAGTTTTGCCACCAATCCTGTTTCTTTCAAATAGAAGCTCTTCAAGAATTTCATCTCTATTGAAGGCTTTTTTTTCTTTTCCTAAATCATCAATGTACAATTTACCACTATAGTAATTTGATAACACAAAATTGCTTGCTTTATCCTGGGTTGATCTCATATAATTCTCAACAAAAGATCCAGCCGAAATCATTGTGAACCAAAAGTCTTTGCAGCCGTAATGTAGTAATTCTCTTCCCATTTCGTTTAGAATGGAAAACAGTTGTGTTTTCCCCACCCCATAATCACCACAGACTAATAGTCCCTTTTTCAGGCAAGGTTGATTCTTTACCTGTCCAAACTCATTGAAATTTTCATTTTTCAGAAAATACCTGAGAATGGTGTAAATAGTTTTTTCATTCCTAACATCTAAAATGAAATCATTAGGTTTATGCTTTTTAAATAGTTTCCAAACAATTTCATTTGTTAAAACTAATTCCGGTTTCTTTTTGTTCCAATTCCCCCTTGGATAAACATCGTGAACTGCCTTAACAGTTTTATTTCCATCAAGCTTTCTGAGATTAGCCAAAGCATCTGCAATTTTATTCATAGCTTTTTAGTTTTTCAGTTACTGATAGGTTCATTTTGGAATTATTAAGAGGAAACTTCTTTTCCTCAATACTTAGAAGTTGACCAATTTTTTCCCGGAGTTTTTGAGTGCTGAGTATATTCTTTTTCCAGAATTCTCCATCAGGACTTCTAAGCAATTTTAATGAACGATCCAATTGAAAAGTGGTAACACCATCTTTTTCCATCATTAAACGAATATGTGGCACATAATTTCCAAATTTTGCCCGTTCCTGAACTTTAGCAGGAGCCTGTTTTTCAAGAAGATTTTGAATAAACACTTTTTGGAATTTTATGGCTATTTGAAAATAAATTTTAAGATCCTCGGGCACCTCTGAAATTTCAATTTCAGATAATGGTTTATTATTTAATTTTTGATTGTTTAATGGTTTATCTATACTGGCACTGCTTTCACCTTGCATTTGCATCGCTCTGTCTAATGCTTTAGTGTTTGCTTTGGAGTTTTCCACTAAAGCAATTATGTTGCAGGAATGTTGATTTTTACTTTTTTCGATCATTTTGATAAACCCCAACGAGACAAGATCATTTAAGGCCTTCGTGTATGTTCTATAGTTCTTTATGCCCAATGTTTCCATTGCAGAATCACTTGGAAAGCCAAATTTTTCTTTCCAGCCTAGACGGTTGCACCGTTCTAAAGCGAAATGATAGATTGCGTGATGGACGGGTTTAATTTTATCTGGATTTTCAAAACAGAAATCGAACCAGGTACGAGTGAATTTATATCCGGACATAATTAGTGAGATTTAGATGAATGTATTTCTACTAAAGAAGTCTCGATTTCACTCCGTTTATAATAAATTTTTTTGCCAATTCCATACCGGGTGAGCTGCCCTTGTACTGTCCACCTGTCTAAAGTTGTGACTGTAATTTTCAGTAGTTTGGATACTTCTGTCCTTGTTAGAAATTCTTCTGGTTTTTCTACTTTTAATTTTTGTGATAAATCATTTAAGGATGTTTCAATTCGATCAATTTTAGAATAAAATTTTCTCTCGAACTCTGAATCTGTAAGAATTTGTAATGCCATAACTTTTATTTTTTTGTTTGTTTGTTATGGCACAAATAGAACTTAGGTATTCTTTAGGTTTATCCTAACTTTTATCTGAAGGGTATAAATTGATATAATAAGGCGGTTTTAGTAATGTTTCACTTTGAAGTATCAAATCCTATTTCAATGAGATGCTTTTGTATTATAGGAGCAGTTTTTTTAGAATGATAAGGACTTTTCTCCGGGGCGTTAGTGTAGGTTGATAACATTGAGTTTAAGGCTGGCTGTAACGTGCTTGCCCGCTCATCGGTTATGGCTGATAAAACAGTGGCTAATTTATTTACGGATTCATTAAACGGCTCCTTTTTACGTAAAAAATCTATTATGCCTAATTCATTAAGATAAATTAATTTAGCTTGTGCACTGGTATTGCACAAGTCCAGTAAAGGTAAATCTACTTCTGAATTCCTGGCTTCTCCAATTAAGGAATGAAGCTTTAACTTTAAGGAATTAAATTTTTCTATAAACATTTTAGGCATTTCCCCTCTTCCTGCAAATTCCGGATCCGGTTGCATCCCATTTTTTATTTCGAAGCCGGTCATATAAATTTCTAGATCTGCGATAAGCGCTCTTAATTTTTTCGGATCATTTTTTGTTTTTTCTTCAATGTAATTCAGTTGATCTAATGAAGAAATTTGGTTGCCCTTAAATGCTTCAAAAAAGTCTCGTGTTTTGTCAAATTCCATAGGTAACCAGTTGATATATTAATTAATATTTTCCTGAGCTTGTTTGGCATAAAAATCTGCTATTTGTTGTGCAAAGTCAAATGAGCTTTTGCCTATATATTGTAAAAACATTTTTTCAGTTCCATGTGCTGTTATTTGCATTATAAGTGGAGTAGGTAAAATACCGTACTGATTAGTGGCAAACGAACGTCTGCAAACATGTGAACTAATAAGCTCATATTTAAAGTAGGTATCAAATACTTTTCTTTTTTCACCTTTCTCTTTATACTTCCCATTAGAGTCTTTGGGAATTACTTCTCCCTTTTTATTGACCATGGTAATTTTACTGGCATAAATCGAATCGTCAATCTCTGCCTGTTTACATAGTAATTTAAGGTAAGTGTTAAATTTTTGTAGGCTTATTGGTTTAGGTAGGCCATCTTTTAATATTTCTTTGGTTCTAGGTAGAACCGGGATAGCAACCTGTTTACCTGTTTTTTGTTGCGTTAATTCAATAATATCCAGACCGTTCCTTGTGACAAAATTCTCGTCACTTATTTTAAGTAAATCATTCCCTCTTTGACCGAGATTACAACCAAGCAACAGCCATTTTTTTGCATTTTCCAGTGCCAATGAATCAAATGTTATTTTACTGATCTTTTTAAGTTCATCGGGTGATAAGTATATAACAATTTCATTCTTTGTTTTTCCTCCCTTGACCATTCGTAATTGATTGCTAACATTAATTCCACGAATTTGAGCCTCCGAACAAACAGTCTTTAAATCATCTATTTTTTTCTTGGCGTAACTTTCCGAGTAATTTCTTTCGTTAAGCATCCAGGAAAGGAAATCCCTTCCAAATTTTATGTCTACATCTTTAACCAAAAGTTTTTTCCAGCCTTGATACGTCTGAATTATTTTCAGAAGATTTTTATAAGAATCTATTCGACTTTTTGAAATACCCAAACTACCTCTTGAGTTTTGCCTAGTATTGGAATTGGCAATAATATCTTGTATACAATCGGTTATTAGTTCACTAATTTCATTTTCTTCAGAATCATCGGTCTCCTCTCCATTTAAGTTTTTATTTATTTTCAGTATGTTTTTTTCAAGCCATAGGCCACTTATTTCAGTAGAACTACCTTCATTAAAAGCATCAATCAATTTCTTTTTGAGATTAAGCAGGTTACCAGTAAGATTTTTTAGTTCAGGAGTTCTTGGATGTGGAGCTTTTTTTGAGGCGCTCCAGTTTTGGGGATCTATTAATTTTCCTGCACTTTTGGTGTAGTCATATTTTCGACCGTGTTTGAACCTTAAGAAAATAGTTGAAGGGTTTTCATTTCCCTTTACTAAAAAATTGACAGTTGCCATATTTGATATTTTAATCAAAGATATAGCTTTCCCCACACTTTCCCCACAATCTTAAAGTTTAATAATGTCGTTATATGTTCAATGATGTTTTTTAATTCTTTTAAAAACAGGCCATACAAGGGGTGATAGAGTTTTTAGGTGTAATTAAATATTTTGTAACTACATCAGGTGAGTCCCGTCCTGGGCACTTCATAAAACTTATTTCTCACATTATTTCAATTCAATTTCATAAATAAAAACTGAAAAAATCTTAAGATTTCAGATGTCCTATATAAAAAATTGAGTTAAAAAAATCCTATTGGGCAATTCTCCAGCCTATATCACGTTTTTCAAATATATTCCTATTAAATTTTAATCAATTATCCAT
>JBDNHN010000058.1:0-3452 GCA_041688725.1 Gillisia sp. | reverse complement strand
TTCCGGTAATTTATCTTCGGTCAAATTGGATAAGATCACCTTAAAGTAATCCAAGGCCTCCAGTCCATTTTTGAAGATCAATAAATTTTCTGATAATTTTTTTATTTCGATGATTTTTCGAACTAAGTTGACGTATATTTTGTCATCATCAATAATACATGCCAATTCTATTTTTTGTCCCATTTTCAATCTAGAATTTAATTTTAAATGTTGTTCCTATATTTACCGTGCTGGTAACAGAAATGGATCCTCCCATAGTTTCCACCTGATTTTTGGTGATAAACAAGCCTATTCCTTTCGCGTCTGGGTTGCTGTGAAAAGTTTTATACATTCCAAACATCTTGTCGCCGTATTGATTCAGGTCAATTCCCATTCCGTTGTCGCTGATCTCCATAAAAGGCTGGTCATTAATCAGGTAAGTCTGAATAAAAATGATCGGTTTTCTCCCCGGTTGTTTAAAGCGAATTGCATTAGTGATTAAATTTAGTAAAATACTTCCAAGATATTCAGGAATATACTCAATTTCTTTCATTGCTTTAAAATCGGATATTATTTTGGCGCTTTCGCGGTTTATAAGTGAAGAGACCGAATTGATCACCAAATCCAAAGAATCTTGAAAAATCACCATCTGACGCTCTTTTTTCATGAGGTCCTGATGAGTTACCATGTTATTTAGCCTGGAAATAGCAACATCCAAATTTTCAGAAATATCGGCAATGTTATCAATAAGCTCCAGTTTGTCCTTTTCTATTTTTGTTTCATTTAAAAGCTGCACGACCAAACTTAAATTGCTGCTATGAGATCTTAAATTATGTGAAACCACATGGGCAAAATTGAATAATCTCGAATTTTGCGCAGCGATAATATCCAATGAATTTTGGAGGTTATGCTCGTTACTTTTGTTTTCGTCTATATCCTGAAAAACCCCGCGAATTCCTATAATTGACTGTTCTTCATTATAAACCGGCTTACCTGTTGCCCTAACCCAAAATTCCCTGCCATATAGGGTGACCATTTTCAACTCAACTTTAAAAGGGATCCCGTATTTTTCGCATTTATCAAACATCGACAATGCTGTTTCCTGATGATCCAGAGAATAGAATCTAAGGCGTTCATTATAATCCAGATTAAAATCCCGGGGACAATCCAGTATCTTTTTGGTAACATCGTCCCAGTAAATTGCCTTAGTCAGGGTGTCTATGTACCAGCCGCCTGTAGAAGTCATCTCAGCAGTCTCCCTGTAATAGAAAAAGTTTTCCTCTATCGTGTATTGATCGCGTTTGGACTGATGGATATTTACAAACAATAATACAGCCGATTCCTTACCGCTGTTCTCTTTGCTTTTTAAATTCCTGCATTCAAACCAACGGTATTTATCGTTGTTAAGCTTCAGTTTTATTTCCTGATTAAAATTTTGGGAAGCCAGGGATAAATTTTCAAACCCAAGGATGAAATCATACCGATAGTCACGGTGCAGGATATTATTCAGAAAATAATCGAATAAAGTTTCTTCAGAATTATGTTTGCCAACCAAGGATTCAAAATGCTCAGACCAGGTAATTTCTTTGGTGAGAAGATTGATTTTCCAGTAGGCGATATCAAAATCCTCTAAAATACTGTTTAACTGAAGGTCGTTGAGCATCAAATATTTAAATAAGTGATTAAAAGTAATGCAATGTTAAAAACAAACCTAATATAGTCGATTATTTTTTAAAGTTATAGGTTTTCTGTGGGGTCACACAATAATCCAGGGAAACATCACTTATTAAAATCTCGGGAATCTTTTCTTCGGCCTCAAAAAGCGAAAAGCCTATTTTTATCACATCTTTTTTACATCCTGCCAGGAAGATGTCGTAAAACCCTTTTCCGTAACCTACCCGATGCCCTATTTGGTCAAATGCGAGTAAAGGAACGAAGACTACCTCTATTTGTGAGGCTGGTATCTCAATCCCATCTACAGGCTCCGGAATGTTCCATTTATTTTTTTTGATCACTGTGGAATCGGTAAGCAAATAATTGTCGAGTTTACGGGTGTTAAAATCGGCTTTTGAGAGCACGATATTTTTATCTTTTCCCTGAAGAATATGGAGGATTGGCTGGGTATCAATTTCTTTTTTTTCTGAAATTGTCAAAAAAAGATGATAGAAATTATAATCCCAAATAGGTAATTTCAATAAATTATTTGCAATTTCAATACTTTTTGTTTCAATTTCTTCTGAAGAAATGCCGGTTCGCAT
Source organism: Gillisia sp. (assembly GCA_041688725.1). Taxonomy (GTDB): domain Bacteria; phylum Bacteroidota; class Bacteroidia; order Flavobacteriales; family Flavobacteriaceae; genus Gillisia. Next base: position 1,215 of record JBDNHN010000058.1, on the reverse strand, counting down.
CTCCTGATATTTATTCCTGAGCTTGTTCTTCATTTGACTGGATTGGAGCGATTGAAAGATGAAATATGGCATCACCCTGATATACGATGGGTGATTCATTTACATTGATAATATGGCCGGAATGAGAAGCGGTTACTTTATGCCGGAATTTGCCGTAAGGATCGGTAATTGTAGCTATATATTCTCCTTTTTCAACATGCTGCCCACAAGTAATTTTTATGTGGAGAAGTCCGCTATATTTAGCCCGCATCCAGGAACTGTTTTCAATAACTATACTTTTTACCGTAATTTCAGGAAGTAAGAACCTGGGTTTTAACATTCCCAGATGACTTAAAACACGCATTGCGCCATCTACTCCATGTTTGGCAATATCCTTATTGCTGTCCATGGATTTTCCTCCTTCAAAAAGAAGGACCATTTTTCCCGATTTTTGACAGGTTTCGCGGTAAGATTTAGAAATAGTTTTGGAATAAATGGTGAAAGGAGCGTTAAATATTTCGGCAAATTTCAGGCTTTTTTGATCTCCTTTTACTACCCGAAGTTGAGCCACATTAAAACGGCTGGCACCCCCGGTATGATAATCTATACAGAAATCGGCTACCGGGAGAATTTTATGGACAAACTGGTAAGCAAACCTACTGGCCAGGGAGCCGTTTTTTGTGCCTGGGAATACCCTGTTTAAATCCCTTCCGTCAGGAAAAGCACGGGCTAAGTTTAAAAAACCAAATACGTTTACTATCGGGATACAAATTATTGTCCCCTTTACCGGCTTATTTATATTTTTAGATATAATTTGACGTACAATTTCCACCCCGTTAAGTTCATCCCCGTGAATCCCTGCGGTAATTAGCACCACAGGCCCTGGTTTTAAGGAACGTTCAATAATTACGGGAACTTCTACTGAAGTAGTGGTATATAATTTGGCCATGTTCAAATTGATCATGGCGCCTTGCCCGGGCATTATTTTTTTACCTAAAATTTCAAGAATATTGTTCTTATCTATCTGAGCCATATGTTAAACATTTCTTTCAATATACCGAATAATGGTTTTTGCGATATCTTTTCCGGTAGCCCGTTCTATTCCTTCCAGTCCAGGAGAGGAATTGACCTCCAGGATAAGTGGTCCACGGGAACTTTGCAGCAAATCTACACCAGCTACACCCAATCCCATGACTTTTGCCGCTTTTATGGCGGCATTTTCTTCCTCATCGGTAA
>JBDNHN010000438.1:0-3775 GCA_041688725.1 Gillisia sp. | reverse complement strand
TTAGCCCCGGAACAGGACAGAAGCGAAGGCAATGACCTTGCAGACTATTTAATCAAACAGGATTGGCGGGAATTTAGAAAGCAGGGTAAAGAGCCTATTAAGCTACCAGATCCAAAACCAAATAAGACGTCGGATGATTCATTGTCCAGAAATGATAAACAAGAACCAAATCCGGTTCAACCAATTGAAAATGCCATTCAAGAACAACACAGGGACGCATTATTCAGAAAACCAAACAAGGCCGTACAATACCCCAAATTCATTGCGCCGGACAGTTCGCTACCACATGTAATAAAAGCCTACACGAACCACCAAAATGAACTATTGATCCTAAACCCGATGGATGGCAACCGGTTCACCGTGTATCCTGACATTGATAGCTATAACCGCCGGTTGATACTACCTGAATCAAGATATAAAGATGCTATCGATATGAAAGAACTCACGCCGGTAACGATTGACCCAGATAACAACATGAAAAAAGGTAAGATGTGAGGGTGTTATAACGCTATTAATCATAGAGGGGGGTTATCGGAATCACTGGGGTTTTAGCAAAGGAACCCCGCCACAAACCAGCGTAAATGTTGTCAAAATTTACGGGGGGGGGGTATAGGATTGAAATAATCAAAAAGTTTAAACAGGGTACACAGTGATGCTAAAATGAAACAAACTGAATCAAACTAAACAAACAAGTGCAAATGGTGCTGGGTAAATTAGAGGTAGATTAACGATAGTTCACTTTTCCACGTGGCACTTTCCACGCTACGGATACACTTTCTGCAAAAGCGATTCCAGGCCGTCCTTTCATCCAGTAAGCGCGTTCCCATTTCATATCTACACTAACACCCATCATTCCAGAATAGAGGGCATTCATATCTGTTCCAGCCATCCAATCGGTATGGATAGTGGCTTCCGATTTATCGTCAGAAAGTTTCATAACCGATACAGTCATTCTTTGCAAGGTGGAAGTTCCAACATCCTTTCCCTGGGTGGTGAAGTAAAACCGTTCTTTATCCTCTTTTTCAATCCGGTGGCCACGGGATACTGTTATCTGGATCAGATATTCATACAGATCCTTTGGGGTGGTCTGTGATTGAGTTACTGTAACCGTACTTGCATTTAATGGTATGTCTCTTGTAATTGCTTCAGTAAGGCCAGAGGATTGTTTTACTTGGTAAGCTGTGATACATCCTACACACAGTGTAATTAGTAAAAAGTAAATAACCTTCATGTTTCTTTTGTTTGATATCTGTCCAATATAGTCAATTTGAACTGTATTGGTAAATGTTGCCAAGGTAAAAAAAAATTGTCTAAGTCGATTTTTCTTTCTTCTTTTAATTTTGATCTGGTCAGATCTTTATTGGCATACATAAGCATATGTGATATTTCGAAATTATCGCCTTTGAGGGTTAATGATATTTCAATGTCATCAGATTTCCATCTTGAGGTATACATTAAGTGTCCAATACTGATTGCGAACCCCCATTCTGTCACATCATTCTTATATAGATCGTCTTTCCAAGATACGTTATCTGAAATAGGATGTCCATATTTTTCTGTAACATAGGACTTTATTGTTTGATAGTCATCTATGTGGTCGTTATTATATAAATGCTTTTCATCAAAGAAGTAGCCAGCAATAGCAAGTTTGTCACCAAAAAACGAATAAAAGGCAACCGCATCGAAATCTGCCACTTTGGTTTTATAAAGCAATCCTTCCTGACTGCGATTGAGCAGTTCAGCAGTTTCAGCACCTTTAACCTCCGCTTCCGACATCCCCCAATGGGTATTCCTGAAATTGGTTTGAGAATATGCGTATGTCGCAAAGAATGATGATAACAGCAATACATAAAATACCTTCATAACTCTGTTTTCGACAATATACCAAAAGTTATATTGTGATGCGTAAAGATGTTTTCATAATCAATACGGATTAAATTCAACAAAAGTACATTCCCATTTGCCATTTACTTTTATTACGTCACATTCAAACCCATATTCCAGTCTTTCTCCTCTCTCATTTGTAAACTTAACCGAAGATAAAACCTTATAAGTTTGCCCGTCTGGTTGCGGATGGACATATTGATTTTTGTATTCATTTCCTACCCATACTACTTGACTTGGACGACCTAATTCTCTTTTTACGCATTTTTCAGCCGCCAAAAACGCACTTAGGCTAACATCTTCTGTGATATTGTTCGTATCGTAATCATCACCTCCTCCAAACAAACTTCCAACTATCCACACAATAACAATAATTATCACTAAACCTCCTATGGCCTGAAAACAACCTCCTTCTTGTTTGGTATCCTTTGTTCCCATTGTTCTTTTTATATTAAAGGTAGAATAGCCAACTAACTTAATCAATAATTGTCAATATAGCAAAAAAAAACGCTATATTGATGTGCAGCCAACATTTTAACCCTAAAAATTCAGATCATGGCTAAAGAAAAAGAAGATAAAAAGCGCGGAAGTATGTCTACTTTTGAAGTAGGAATTGGATTAATAGGCCTTGTGGTTTTTATGTCTGCTATTAAAATTTACGACAACTACCAAAGTGGCGTGTTTTCTGAACAGAAAGAGAAGGTCGAAGAAGAAATAAAACCCGAAGATGTTTTAGTGCAGGCTAAAACCTACCTCAATGAGAATAGTGTTGAGAGTGCCGAACAAAAACTTACTGAAATAAGAAATAAATTTCCTGACTTCGCATCACAAAAGGAATTTACGTCGATTGAAGTTAAAATTGATTCTATTAAAGGTGAAAAAATAAAAAGAGATGTTGATATTGCAGTAAAGGAATTGAAGTCGTTCAGTGTCGATTATGTATCCGACATAGAAGTTTTGAATAGAAAAGTCAATAATTTCGGAGACTATGAAAACTTAATTTATAAAGCTTACGCCCACAGTGATGAGATGGGAAAGTATTCTCGTAAATTAATGGTTCAGTTAAGAAACGCTCAAAGTAAATATTATCCTCAAATGCGAAGAAAGTATGCAGGGTTTCTAAGGAAAATGTATTGGATAGACGATATCGATGTGAAGGTATTGGGAAGTCGTGCAGACCGCATACAATTTATAGGGGGTACATTTGCCTCCAACAGGAACATTAATACCTATTACGAAGCTACCGTCCATATGCTAAAGAAATATCGGTATAAAAGAGCCGACTATAAATGGATTCCATCCGAATCTGAATATACCTATTATAAAATTGATTCCCAATCCGACTCACACCTATCGGGGTCGCTCGAATATATAAAATAGTTATTTCCTATACACTATCCTGAGCTGGGTCTCGCTGGTTTTAGCTGGCTTCACGTGTTCCGGCAGCCATCGGAAGAAATGGAAGCTATAAAAAGAAGAGAAAACTACGAAATCGGTCGATGGATTCACAGACAGAAATTAGTCACAACTATTAACCTGGCTATTTTCTGATGACCTGATGAGAAATTAATGACAAGAAATTTCACTCAACAATCAACTTTACTTATATGAGCGTGAAAAAACTCAAATATCCTCCAAATCCCTAGGATGTTTTGTAACTTGGAGCGATAGTTGGGATTACAGCAATGTTGTTATACGGATGTTTTGTGCAACGAAGAAACAAGTAGGACTAGTAAAATTTTAATATAGCATGATAATTGATTGTAATACTTATATTTGAAGTAACAAAAGAATGTAATGAGCAACTATAAAAGGCATACAATAAAATTAAAAGGATTCCAGATCGAAAATGGCAAAATTCCATTTAGTTTGCTGAAAGAGTTAGGTGAAC
>JBDNHN010000437.1:0-6659 GCA_041688725.1 Gillisia sp. | reverse complement strand
CGAAAACTTTAAAATATAATATATGTCATTCTCAGATTTGTTTGGTTCGGGAGAACATTTGCGCAATTTAGGTCATTTCTCGGCTATCGTCCATTTGGCGTCTGTTGATGGTGAAATCAATGATCTTGAGGAAGTTCAATTGAGACGTTTTGCAGCAAAACTGAATATAAGTGAAACGGAATACCTGGAAGTAATACAAAATCCTAAGGCTTACCCCGTTCATGCTCTAAATACCTATGATCACAGACTTGAAAGGCTTCACGATTTGTTCAAGATCATTTATGCAGACCATGAAATCGATGAGGAAGAAGTTCATTTGATTAAAAAATACGCTTTAGCCATAGGTTTTACCGCAGCAACTGCAGAACCCCTTATAAATCGTTCCATTCAGATTTTTAGCGGAAGATTTGATTTTGAAGATTATAAATATTTAGTAGAGAAAAATAAAGACTAATTTTCGTATTTAGCCATAAATTCTTCTGCTTTCTCTACCATCTTAGTGCTTCCACAAAAATAAGGAGCCCTTTGATGGAGCTCTGTTGGAATGATATCCATAATTCTTGTATGACCGTCACTGGCTTTTCCACCTGCCTGTTCCACAATAAAGGCCATAGGGTTGCATTCGTATAAAAGCCGAAGTTTCCCATTAACGGCTTTAGAACTTTTTGGATAAATAAAAATACCTCCTTTGATCATATTTCGGTGAATGTCACTCACCATAGAACCAATATATCTTGAGGTATATGGTCTGTCTTCTTTTTCTTCTTGGCAATATTTGAGATAATCTTTTACCCCTTGTGGAAAATGCACATAATTCCCTTCGTTTATGGAATAGATATTTCCTGTTTCAGGAAATATCATTTCCGGGTGAGATAAATACCAGGTGCCAATTGCCGGGTTAAGTGTAAATCCGTTTACCCCATGTCCTGTGGTATAAACCAGCATAGTAGAAGTTCCGTAAATAATATAGCCCGCCGCCACCTGTTTGTTCCCAGGCTGCAAAAAATCTTCCTTTTGAACCGGTGTACCTATCGGGGTTATCCTATGGTATATTGAAAAAATGGTCCCCACAGATACATTTACATCTATATTTGAACTTCCGTCAAGGGGATCCATCAGCACTACGTACTTGTTTTTATTATCTTTATGGGCGCCCTCGATCGTGATAAAATCGTCGTTTTCTTCAGAAGCAATTCCGCAAACAATCTCCCTATTGGTAAGGGTTTTTATAAAAGTATTATTTGCGTATACGTCCAGTTTTTGCTGATCTTCGCCCTGAATATTTTTTTCTCCGAAAGCACCGATAATATCGACAAGCCCTGCTTTATTTACCTCGTGGTTCACCACTTTTGCAGCCAAACGTATAGAGTTCACCAACCGTGAGAGTTCTCCGGATGATAAAGCGAAATCCGATTGATTTTCAATAATAAATTCACCTAAAGTTTGGTTTTTTTTGGCCATTTTGCTGATATGTGGGTTATGATGAGGCAAAAATATTCAAATTAAAAGATTACTACAACGTTTTCGCAGTTTATATCTCCTGCTAATGCTTATTTTTGTAAATCATTAACATATACTATGGATAAAATAATTAGACAGGCTGGCCCTAAAGACATGCCACAGGTGCTGGAACTCATAAAAGAACTGGCAACTTTCGAAAAAGAACCGAATGCGGTGGTTATTACCGCAGAAGATCTTGTAAAAGACGGTTTTGGAACTAATCCCTTATTTACTTGTTTTGTTGCCGAAGTGAACGGAGTAATTCAGGGAATGGCCCTGATTTATTACCGGTATTCCACCTGGAAGGGCCGCACGGTGCACCTGGAAGATTTGGTGGTGCGCCAGAAAATGCGAGGTACAGGACTGGGAAGTGCTCTGTACAAAAAAGTAATTGACTATTCCCGTGAACAAGGAGTTAAGCGTACAGAATGGGTTGTCTTGGACTGGAATACCCCTGCAATTGAATTTTACCAACGCAGTGGAGCCGCGGTTTTAAAAGATTGGCATATCGTGCAAATGGATGAAATTGCTATGAACGCTTATTTAAAAATGAGTTAAAACTCCATATCTATAAGTGCTTTAATTCGCTTTAATCCATTTCAATTGCTAAATTTGTAGAAAAGGACTTAATTCATGGAATACACGATAAGAGAAGCCAAAAGAGAAGATATGCCACAAGTACTTGAACTTATCAAGGAACTGGCCGCTTATGAAAATGCTTCAAACCAGGTGGAAATAGGCCTTGGGGATCTTGAAAAAGAAGGCTTTGAAGAGGGGAATTTTAAATGTTTTGTAGCAGATGTTGAGGGCAAGATCCAGGGAATGGCGTTGGTTTATTTCAGGTTTTCTACTTGGAAAGGCCGCACAGTGCATTTAGAAGACCTTATTGTTAGGGAATCTATGCGAGGTACCGGCCTTGGAGGAGCATTATACAGAAGAGTAGTTCAATACGGCCACGATAACGGGGTTAGAAGAGTTGAATGGGTGGTTTCTGAAGGCAATAAAAATGCGATCGAATTTTACGAAAATACCGGAGCCGACATCAAAAAGAACTGGTACACCGTACATATGGATGAAACCGGGATCCAGGAAAATCTCAAATAATAAAAATGGAGATATTTAAATTTGGCGGCGCATCTGTAAAGGATGCAGCCTCAGTTAAAAATGTTCTCAAGGTTCTTCAAAAAACAGGCTTTCAGGATAAAGTTATTGTGATCTCAGCGATGGGGAAAATGACCAATGCTTTTGAAATTGTGATTGCAGAATACCTCAGCTCCAAGGAGATTCCCGGGAAAAGTCTTTCCGCTATCAAAGAGTATCATCTGGATTTAGCCCATCAGCTTTTTGAATTAAACCCGTCTCCTGTCTTTGAGAAGATCGATGTATTATTCAGGGAACTCACTAATTTTATGAAACACAACAAATCTGTACAATACGATTTTGTATATGATCAAATGGTGTGTTTCGGGGAATTGATCTCTTCAACAATTTTAAGCGAATATTTAAAACTTCAGGGGGTCGAACACACCTGGATAGATGCCCGGCAGTTTATTAAAACCGACAGCACCTACCGCGATGCTAGGGTGAATTGGGAACAAACCCAAGAGAAGATCACAAAAGGGGTAAAACCCGGAAAATTATATCTCACCCAGGGATTTATAGGTTCCGATGTCAATAACTTTACAACTACATTGGGCCGGGAAGGAAGCGATTATACCGCCGCAATCTTTGCCTATTGCCTGAATGCCGAAAAAGTGATTATCTGGAAAGATGTTCCCGGAGTGATGAATGCCGATCCGCGTATGTTCGAAAATCCGCAGCTTCTACATCAAATTTCTTATGAAGAGGCTATAGAACTGGCCTTTTACGGAGCTTCTGTAATCCACCCTAAAACCCTCCAACCTCTCCAGCGCAAGGAAATCCCATTATTCGTAAAATCCTTCCTGAATCCAGGAGATGCCGGCACAGCCGTGAGCAAAGGCCAAACCCTTGTACCGGAAATTCCCTGTTTTATTGTCAAGAAAGGCCAGGTGCTTATCTCACTTTCAAGCCTCGATTTTTCATTTATGGTAGAGGAGAACATCAGCGATATTTTTAAATTGTTCCATCTTTATCAGATGAAGGTAGATCTAATTCAAAATTCAGCTATCAGTTTTGCGGTTTGCGTAGATAACCGGTTTAACAACCTTGAGAGGCTAATTCAACATTTAAAAGCCCGGTTTAAAGTAGAATTTATTACAGGAGTGAGCTTATATACAATCAGGCATTTTGACGATCTGGCATTAAAAACCCTTGAGAAAGACAAGGAAGTTTTACTGAAACAGGTCACCCAAAATACGGTTCAACTGATTACGAGGGGCTGAAAAATTTGACTGTATTTCATATCGCTATCTTTAACTTATAACCTAAACTGACATCCATGGGAATTGTAACCGCAAAAGAAGTAGCTAAAGTGATGAACCTTGAAAAGTTGGGACCTTTAGGCACTGCAATTGGATGGGTAGTTCTGCGGACCACTAAACTTTCTACCCTTAACAAAGAATATGACAAACGGAAAAACCTCAGGGGAGTTGAATTTATAAATTCAATATTAAAGGGTTTTGAAATTGATTTTGAAATTCCGCCTGAAGATTTAAAACGCATTCCCAAAACCGGCCCTTTTATTGTAGTTGCCAACCACCCCCTGGGTGGAATTGACGGGTTGATCCTGATGAAGATCGTTTTAGAACAGCGTCCGGATTTTAAAGTCTTAGCCAACTTCCTGTTATCCAGGCTGAAACCTTTGGAGCCATATATAATGCCCGTCAACCCATTTGAAGATCACAAAGCAGCAAAATCCAGTTTAGGAGGAATCAAACAAGCCATTTCTCACATAAAAGACGGTGGTGTCCTTGGAATTTTTCCGGCGGGGGAGGTTTCCACTTTCAGGGATGAAAGAACAATTGTAGATAAACCCTGGGAACCTTCGGCCATGAAGTTGATCCAAAAAGTAAATGTACCTGTGATCCCCATTTATTTCCACGCCAGGAATAGCCCCTTTTTCTATCGTTTGGCCGGTTTAAGCGATGCGCTGCGCACGGCGAGACTTCCCGGGGAAGTGCTCTCCCAGAAAAAGCGCAAAATAAAGGTGCGAATCGGAAATGCCATTTCCCCTGAAGACCAGGCCAAAACCCCAAATTTAGAGGCTTTTACCGCAATTTTACGCCGGAAAACATATATGTTGGCTAATTCTTTTGAGAAAAAAAGGCTTATTGACAAGCTTCCAAAAAGTTTGAAACTTCCGAAAGCTCCCAAGGAAATCGCATTGGAAACGAATAAAAAACTGATGCTGGCTGAAATTGAAACCTGCAGGCTCCTCGATAAACGGTTGTTGGGGAGCAAGAATTATGAAGTGTTCCTTGCTAAAAAGGAAATAATTCCAAATATTGTTAACGAGATAGGCCGGCTCCGGGAAATCACCTTCAGGGAAATTGGCGAAGGCACGAATAACGCGGTGGATCTGGATAAATTTGACGACTATTATTATCATTTATTTCTGTGGGACTATGAGGCAAAAAAAATTGCAGGAGCCTACAGGATGGGAATGGGAGCCGAAATTTTTGAAAAATATGGCATTGACGGGTTTTATCTTCAGGACTTGTTCCGCTTTGAGCCGGAATTACACAGTATGATGAGCCAGTCCATTGAAATGGGAAGGGCTTTTATAATCAAGGAATATCAGCAAAAGCCTATGCCCTTATTTTTGCTTTGGAAAGGAATTGTTCATTGTACGCTAAGGTTTTCAGAACACAAATATTTAATTGGAGGAGTAAGCATCAGCAATAAATTTTCAAATTTCTCCAAATCGCTGATGATCGAATTTATGAAATCCAATTATTACGACCCGTACGTCGCACAATTTATAAGACCTAAGAAGGAATTTAAAGTAAAATTGAACGATGCCGACAAAGATTTCGTTTTTGATGAGAGCAAAGCCGATATGAACAAATTTGACAAGATTATCGATGAAATTGAACCGGGCAAATTGCGAATGCCGGTATTGATCAAAAAATACATCAAACAAAATGCCCGCGTGATCGCTTTTAATGTAGATCCGCTTTTTAACAATGCAGTAGATGGGCTGATGTATATTCGCATAGCCGATTTACCGGAAAGCACGGTTAAACCTGTTATGGAAGAACTTCAAAAGGAAATGGAACAAAAAGCGAATCAATCCTGAAATTCCTTCTTGATGATAATTTGTTAATTTCATGTTATTCTCAGAATAGCATTGGGCAATGGCAAATTTCATCTTTATATTTCGCAAAATAAAAACCTGAGTATGGAAAAGATATTAATTGTAGGTGCTACCGGACAAACCGGGAAAAGGGTGATCGAGATTTTAAACAATTCAAAGAGTTTTGAGCCTGTCGCGATGATTCGAGATGAGGAACAAAAGGAGGTTTTTAACGATATGGATGTGAAATGGGTGCTTGGGGATCTGGAAAAAAATGTCGATCACGTCCTAAAAGGAATAGACAAAATTATTTTTGCTGCTGGCTCTGGTGGAAGTACCGGGGACGATAAAACTCTTGCAGTTGATCAGGAAGGTGCCATAAAAATGATTAATGCCGCTAAAAAGGCAAAGGTTAAAAAATTTATTATGCTCAGTTCCATGGGAGCAGATGATCCTTCACAACACAAAAAACTTGAGTCCTACCTAGCCGCCAAGAAAATAGCCGATGAATACTTAATTGAAAGCGGCGTGCCTTATACCATTGTCCGGCCTGGTACTTTAAACGACGATTTAGGTCTTGCCAAAGTTAAACTTGCGGAAAAACTGAATGAAAAAGGAGAAATCCCCAGGGATGATGTAGCATTTATATTAGCTATGAGTCTGGCAGATCCATTGGTAAATAATAAAACTTTTGAAGCTCTGGAAGGAAATAAACCAATTAAAGCTTCACTGATTGAATTGAGCAGATAACGGGGTTTTTAATCTAAGACAATAACAAAATGAAACCATTGCTCAAAGAGCTTCGCCCGGGAATAAAAGTGTGCATTGTTCAAAAACAGGATCAGCGCACAGGAAAAACTACCAAAGGAACCGTAGCTGATATTCTTACCAAATCCACTTCCCATCCACATGGGATAAAAGTGCGATTGACCACAGGAGAAGT
>JBDNHN010000436.1:0-2704 GCA_041688725.1 Gillisia sp. | reverse complement strand
TCAGGGTATTTATGCTATTAATTAAAAATGCTCCTATACTTACAATGGCAATACGAGATTCTCAAACCATTTCTTCACTTCTCCTTCCAAATGTGGCCCCAGTTTTTCCTGAACCATGTTGTGATAAGTATTGATCCAATCTACTTCCTCTTGAGAAAGCATGCCTTTAATAATGATACTTTTAAAGAAAGGACACAAGGTCAAAGTTTCAAATTCGTAAAAGGTATTCCATTCAGTTTTCTTCCAGATTTTGGTCAGAATTAGATTCTCATGACGGATACCATATTTACCTTCTACATAATAGCCGGGTTCATTAGACATCACCATCCCGGATTGTAATTCCACCGGATTAAGATCCTTACGGATACTCTGCGGTCCTTCGTGGACATTCAAAAAACTTCCCACGCCATGACCGGTACCATGATTAAAATCTTTTCCCTCTTTCCATAAGGGCATCCTCGCTATAGCATCGAGTTGAACGCCTTTGGTGCCTTTAGGGAATTTGGCCATAGTCAACCGTATCAAGCCTTGAAGAACCGTGGTCGCATCTTTTTTAAATTCATCTGAAACCTTACCTAACGGAAAAGTACGGGTAATATCCGTGGTACCTTCTAAATACTGACCACCGGAATCAACCAAGATACTGCCGTCTTCAGTTACTTTAGCACTGCCTTCAGCTTTAGCTGAATAATGCATAATAGCACCATTGTCTTTATAACCGACAATACTGCCAAAACTATCGCCAATGAAATTCTTTCCTTCAGCACGAAAGCCGTGTAATTTTTTACCGATGGTATATTCGTCCAAATCTTCTTTTCCGACTGTATGAGTAAGCCAATGGATAAATTTTACCAAGGCCACACCATCCCGTATCATTACCGTTTCAAAACCTTTCTGCTCTGTTCCGTTTTTAACAGCCTTCATCAAGTGTCCGGGTACCGGTTTTTCAATAATTGTATTCTGATTTTTAACGGCCTCAAAAACAGATTGATTACTATTAGGAGCTAGCAGAATAGTTTCGTCCTTTAGCGTAGCGAGATGATCATAAAAATTGTGATAAGGCTTTAGCTCTACCCCTGCTTTCTTCATGAGATCCTGTGCTTCCTCATTTAATTTGTCTAAATCGACAAAAAGGAAACACTCCTCTAGCGATAGCAAGATATAACCTAAAAAGACAGGATTGCATTCAACATCACTTCCTCGTAGATTTAGCGTCCAGGCCACATCATCCAAACTGGAAATAACGTGTCCCGTAGCCCCTTCTACCTTCATTTTTTCTCGAATAGCATCAACTTTATCAATTACCGACTGCCCAGCGCGTTCTATGGGTTGTACAAAAACCGTGTTTTTACTCGGTGTAGGGCGCTTGGTCCACACATTATTCAGCAAGGGCAAATCTTGAAGTTTACGTTTGCGCTTGGTCAGTTTGTTATCTAAAGCAACCCAATTGGCATGTGAAGTGGCCAAGCCGTTTACGGCTATTGTAGCGCCTTCGGAAGTTTCAGATATAATCCAATCAATATAATTAGGGGTGCCTTCTATTCCGTCTTTAAACAGGTCGATGCCCGAATCTTTTAATTCTTTTGGAGCTTGTGTAAAGTAACGTCCATCAGTCCAAAGCCCGGCTTTATCTGAGGTGATAACCACAAATCCGGCTGAACCGGTAAATCCGGAAAGCCACGTTCTTTCTTGCCATTCTGCCGGTAGATATTCGCCCATATGCGGATCGGCGGAATACACAATAAAGGCATCAACGTTATTTTTCTTCATTTCCTTTCTCAGGGAAGCTACTTTTTCATTGGTTGTCATAGATGATATTTTTTTCAATTCGAAAGTTACAGAAAGTCTGCTGTATTGAAGAAGATAAAAGATGTTTAACAATTTTTTCTAACCAATTTTAGGCTCAAGTTTTAAATCTCCCGTCTTTGTAGCCAAAAGCAAGCTGACCTCATCGAAGAAAAACAAAAATAACTTCAAAGATTTAGGAGATGCCTTATGATCTTTCCGGGGGAGAGATTAAAAATGTTTGCCGAAAGGTCCTGATGCAGGAAGTGATCAGCGGAAATACAATCCAATTCACCGAACTAAAAGCTTTTTGTAAGGTGAAAAATTTAAAAGGTTCTGCTCCAACCATATAGGATTCCGTAAAATTGAAAAAATGATTTTGAAAGTGCAAAGATTACTTTGGCTGGATGATTGGCAAGGTTACTTAATTTATTCTTTCGAAACTTTATTAAAAAAAATTTTAACTTCTTCCTCAAATACATTCAGCGGGATCCCGTGGGCGGGCTAAGGCTGGATGTGAAGGTGGAAATCTGTAAACTCATTATATATTTCTGAAATGAAATTCAGGGTATCACCAGGATTTACAACATCATCCTGGGCACCAATCACAAAATATTTCAGGGTATAAGAATTTATATCTACAGAAGGTATTGTTTGTTCCACTGACCGCTTTCTTAAAGCCGGATAGAATAGTAAAGCGGGCTTCTCTAATACCGTAGAAACATAATATGCTGCGAAGCCCTCCAATCTGCAATCTGCTCACTGCTTATAGCGGTTCGGTTTATGCCACTTTGAAAGATCAAGAAAAAACTACCTTGTCGATATAAACACAGCGATATGGCCAATAATCCCAATTTTAAAAAGCTTATTTTAGTCCATAATTGGCAGTAAACTTAGGCTTTTAGACAGACTGGCGTTA
>JBDNHN010000435.1:0-6298 GCA_041688725.1 Gillisia sp. | reverse complement strand
TTCTGCCCAAATATAATACCTATTAAGAATGAGACTTTACTGGAGATATTCAATTTCTATAATTTCTGAATAAATTGTAGAAATAAAAAAAGCTCCATTGCGAAATGAAGCTTTTTTGATATTATGAAATTTCGATTTAGCGATTTTCAACCTTTTTGAATTCACGAAGATTTTCTCCAATATACACCTGACGAGGTCTTCCAATTGGTTCTTTTCCCAATCGCATTTCTTTCCATTGAGCGATCCATCCTGGAAGCCGTCCTACTGCAAATATTACGGTAAACATTTCGGTAGGAATTCCTATGGCACGATAGATAATTCCTGAATAGAAATCTACGTTTGGATATAATTTACGCTCAACAAAATATGGATCTTCCAATGCTGCTTTTTCAAGCGCTTTGGCAATGCCCAAAATTGGATCGTTCACACCTAAATCACTTAAAACTTCATCTGCCGCTTTTTTGATAATTCTCGCACGTGGATCAAAGTTTTTGTAAACCCTGTGACCAAAGCCCATCAATCTAAACGGATCATCTTTATCTTTTGCTTTATTAATGAATTTTGAAGTATCGCCACCATCCTTTTCAATTTCTTCCAACATTTCAATTACAGCTTGGTTAGCACCACCATGAAGTGGGCCCCATAAAGCCGAAACCCCTGCAGAAATAGAAGCAAATAATCCTGCCTGAGAAGAACCTACCATTCGCACGGTTGAGGTGGAACAGTTTTGTTCGTGATCTGCATGCAGAATTAATAATTTATTCAACGCATCTACCACAACTTGATTATGTTTGTACTCTTCTCCTGGTTTTTCAAACATCATTTTTAAAAAACTTTCTTCAAAACCCAAATTTTTATCCCGGTTTTTTAAAGGAAGATTATTTCTATTACGTAAAGTCCATGCGGCAATTGTTGGAAATTTAGCAAAAGTTTTTACAATGGCTTTGTACATATCCTCTTCAGAATCTACGTTTACAGATTTTGGATTGAAGGCGGTAAGGGCACTGGTCAATGAGGAAAGCACTCCCATTGGATGGGCAGAAGTTGGAAAACCTGCAATAACCTTCTTCATATCGTCATTAACGTCACTTTGGGCCAGTATATCTGATTTAAACTTGTCTAATTCTTTTTTTGTCGGTAATTCTCCAAAAATCAACAAAAATACAATTTCCAGAAAATCGGCTTTTTCGGCCAAATCTTCAATTGAATAACCCCTGTATCTTAAAATACCTTTTTCTCCATCAAGAAAAGTGATAGCACTCTCACAGCTTCCTGTGTTTTTATATCCGGGATCCAGAGTAATTAATCCTGTTTCTGCTCTTAACTTTTTAATATCAATAGCAACTTCATTTTCGGTCCCAGAAATTAACGGGAATTCATGCTTTTTCCCATCAATTTCTACGGTAGCAATTACTTTCTTTTCCTTCATGACTTCCATATAATTAATTTTTTAATATTTTATTTATTCTTAGCTAAAAATACAACATTTATCACTAATAAATGGCACATAGCAGGTAAGAATATTAGGAAATACTCATTAAAAAAGCCTTATTTTGAATAAAAATGATAATTGTAACGTTAAAGGTAAAATTAGTAGAAATACCTGTAATATTCATCTACGGATTTCTTCCAGGTAAATCTCTTTTTTTTGACATTCAACTCAATTTTATTCCAGGCTGATTTATCATTTTTAAAAATTTCCAGGACTTCATCAAAGACGGAAACCATATTTTTTATTTTTTCATCATAAGTTTCCCCATCAAAAGTAAATCCGGTAACCCTATCTTCTACCGTATCTTTTAATCCTCCGGTTTTATGAACCAGACAAGGAGTCCCGTTCCTCATAGCGAGCATTTGGCTTATTCCGCAAGGTTCAAACAAACTGGGCATAAAATAAAGGTCAGATTCCAGGTAAATGGAATCAATAACATCCTCAGATTGGCCATTGATGAATATAAAATTCTTGTATTTATGACTAATCTTTCTGAACAATTCCTCATATTCCGGGGCACCTGTACCCAGTAAAATAAAAATTCCATTTATTTTATCAAGCTTTTCCAGGATCTCGATAAGCGCATCGGGAGAACGTTTGAAAAAATAAAATTTCTGTCCGGTTAACCTGGCCACACTCGAGCAGATAAATCGTGGTTTATTTTTTAAATAGGGTACAGATTTTTCTCCTGTATGCGCTAAGAAATCTGCCTTATATTTTTTGGACTCCTGTTGAAGCCAATGAAAAATAGCGGTTATCACATTGGAAAATAAATTATTCCTTTTTGATCTCCGGATATTCTTGTAATTGGATCCATTTAGAATGCCAAAAAAACGGCCTTCATTATCGGCAAGTCTTAAATCCTCTTCTAAACCTTCACCTCCAATAAATTCCGGTGGGCTGCTGGGAAACAACACATTCTCTTTATAAGATGGTGATACGGTGTGCACAGCATCTGCAAACCTAATTCCTACCGCCATAAAATTAATGCAATCTTGATATCGGGGATCCATCAATTCTTGAGTGTTGAAATAAACATTTGGAAACCAATGTTGAACTGAAGAGTAATTATTCTCAAAAGGACGTATTCCCTGAATTGCCAGATTATGGATTGTATATACAAACCGAATATTTCTTAATATTTTATAAGAGGGATGATATTTTTTTAAAAATAATAGCATACTTGTATGCCAGTCATGCAAATGGACAATATCTAATTTTCCAAAAGCACCGTGTTTAACAGCCTCTGCCACAGCAGTGCAAAAAATAATAAATTTTATGGCATCGGTATAAAAAGGTTCTTCTATATCGTTATGATAAATATGGGCAATATCCCCGCCCTTAATTTCCGGATGATGAATTACATAATGGTATATATTCCTGAATTCCTTCTTAGGAGGAACTTCATATAAATCGGCTATATAGATTTCACCTCTAAGCTCAAAATGAAGATGTGTCTTAAAAATTCCTTTGTGATGCAATCTGGAATAAGAAGGAACAATTACGTGAACTTTATCTCCACGTTCTGAAATCTGGCGGGGAACATCTCTTACAACATCACCCATTCCACCAGCTTTACAATGGGGTATGGCATCATTTTCTGAGGCTACAAAAAGAAAATTATTCATTTAATTTTAACTATTATGTTAGTTTTCTACTTCAACATAAAAGATACTTAAATAATGTTTATAATTTTAATGAAAAACCTAAATATTACAAAAAATGCCTTTCTAAGTAAGAAAGGCATTTCAGTTCAATAAAATATCAAATTTTATTTTATTTTATTTTATTTTAAAGGCATTTTCCTGAGGATAATAGGCTACTCCTTCCAATTCTTCTTCAATACGCAATAACTGGTTGTATTTTGCCATACGATCACTTCTTGAAGCTGATCCGGTTTTAATTTGGCCGGTGTTAAGAGCCACGGCCAAATCGGCAATGGTCGTATCTTCAGTTTCTCCTGAACGGTGAGATATTACAGAGGTATATCCGGCATTTTTAGCCATATTTACTGCTGAAATAGTTTCAGTTAAAGTCCCAATCTGATTTAACTTTATTAGAATTGAATTTGCGATACCTTCTTTAATACCGCGGGAAAGACGCTCTACATTGGTTACAAATAAATCGTCTCCTACCAACTGAACTTTTTTACCAATTTTATCGGTTAAATATTTCCAACCTTCCCAATCGTTTTCATCCATTCCATCCTCAATAGATATAATAGGATATTTTGAAGCAAGTTCGGCAAGATAATCGGCTTGTTCTTCACTGGTCCTGATAATTCCTTTATCACCTTCAAATTTTGTGTAATCGTATTTTCCGTCTACAAAGAATTCAGCAGCGGCACAATCCAGAGCGATCATCACATCATCCCCACCCTTGTAACCGGCTTTTTCAATAGCCAACAAAATAGTTTCCAGAGCATCTTCGGTTCCGTCTAAAGTTGGAGCAAATCCACCTTCATCACCTACAGCAGTACTTAAACCCCTGTCATGTAATACTTTTTTAAGGTTGTGAAATATTTCGGTTCCCATTTGCAAAGCGTGAGAAAAGCTTTTAGCTTTTACGGGCATGATCATAAACTCCTGAAATGCGATAGGCGCGTCACTGTGAGAACCACCGTTAATAATGTTCATCATTGGCACAGGAATCGTATTTGCGCTTACTCCACCAATATATCTGTATAAAGGCATATTAAGTTCGTTGGCAGCTGCTTTAGCTACAGCCATAGAAACTCCTAAAATGGCATTCGCACCAAGTTTTGCTTTGTTTGGGGTTCCGTCAAGATCTATCATTACCTGATCGATTAAATTCTGTTCAAATACAGAATATCCCAATAATTCTCCGGCTATGGTTGTATTAACATTTTCCACTGCTTTGGAAACACCTTTTCCCATAAACTCTTTCCCGCCATCACGCAGTTCTACCGCTTCATGTTCCCCTGTTGAAGCTCCTGAAGGTACAGCTGCCCTTCCCAATACTCCATTTTCTGTCATCACATCCACCTCTACTGTTGGATTTCCTCTTGAGTCAAATATTTGACGTGCGTGTATATTGATAATTATACTCATAATTTAAATTTAAATGATTTTTTTAACCGGACAGCAAGATACAAATAACGCCTTTATATTGGGCGCTATTTAGATAGTTTTGGCCTGATTTTAACGATATCGTTTTCGAGGATTCTTATAAAGAAATCACTAAAACAATAAAAGAATCTCTGAAAACAAGAATTACTATGATTAAGTTTTAGTAGAACTCTAGAATTTTAATTATTCCATATTCAACAAAAAAACCCGGGTTCTATTTTAAAAAAAGCAACCGCAAATACATCAAAGATCACATTATACTGAATTTAACTTATTTTAATATATTGGGAATAAATATAGAAAAAGCCCTCTCAAGAGGGCTTTTTCTATATTTTAACGGATTTGATACGTTCCATAAATTCATCAAAGAGATAACTTGCATCATGTGGCCCGGGGCTTGCTTCCGGATGATATTGTACAGAAAAGCAATTTTTGTTGGTCATTTGCATTCCTCCTACTGTTTGGTCATTCAAACATATATGCGTGATTTCAAAATTTGGATGAGCCTCCGTTTCTTCCTTACTTACTGAAAACCCGTGATTTTGGGAAGTGATTTCCCCTTTCCCGGTTTTTAAATTTTTTACAGGATGATTTATCCCGCGATGTCCATGGTGCATCTTATAAGTCGAAATTCCATTGGCCAGGGCGATAACTTGGTGCCCCAGACAAATTCCGAATAAAGGATGGTCTTTCTCCAAAATTCTTTTGGTTAAATTAATGGCGCTTTCCAAAGGTTGAGGATCTCCCGGGCCGTTGGAAAGAAAATATCCATCAGGATTCCAACTGCTCATTTCTTCATAAGTAGCATTAAAAGGAAAGACTTTTACCAAAGCATCTCTTTCTGCAAAATTCCTGAGAATATTCTTCTTGATTCCAATATCCAGCGCTGCAATCTTAAAAGTTGCATCTTCACTTCCAAAAAAATATGGCTCCTTTGTGGAAACTTTTGACGCGAGTTCCAATCCATTCATATCCGGTACTTTGACCAATTCAGTCTTTAATGCATCAATTTCATTTACCCTGGTTGAAATAATTGCATTCATAGCGCCATTTTCACGAATATAAGCTACCAAAGCTCTAGTATCTACATCTGAAATCGCAAAAATCTCATTGTCATCAAGGAATTTTAAAAGAGAACCATCGGCAGCTGGCCTGGAATAGTTGTAACTGAAATTTTTACAAATGAGCCCCGAAATTTTAGGCTTATCCGATTCGTTTTCTTCATTCCTAACTCCATAATTTCCAATATGGGCATTGGTAGTAACCATAAGCTGCCCAAAATAACTGGGATCTGTAAAAATTTCCTGATAACCGGTCATTCCGGTATTAAAACAAACCTCTCCTACTGCACTTCCATCTTTATCACCTACAGATTTTCCATGAAAAATGGTCCCGTCCGCAAGGAGAATGATAGCTTTTTTTCTCAACTGGTATTTCATATGTAGATTTTTATTGTTTTTTATAGGTCATATGTAATTCGCATATCTTCACCGGTGTTTGTATGATGTTTTCGTTATGCTCATTTCATATGTAGATTCCTATTGTTTTTTATAGATTCCCCGATAGCTATCGGGGTTAATTCGCAAATCCCTGCTGCAGGTTCATGTGTGTTCTACTCAAATTCCCCTTATGCTCATTTTTACTCGCCTAATATCAGAATTTTGACAAAAATAATTAAATGATCTTTATAATTAAAGAAAGCATTAAAATTTATATA
>JBDNHN010000057.1:0-4015 GCA_041688725.1 Gillisia sp. | reverse complement strand
TTCCCCAAAGGAGAAACCGAAGCTATGGAATTGATATAAACAGGTGTTTTCAAAAGTGATAATTTTTCGGCAAAAATAAGCTCTTAGAAGTCTTCGGCTAAATTTTAAGTCATAAAGTTAACAACTTTGGAAAATTTGAATTTATTTAACCTCCATATAGTCCAATTTCGATAGATCCAGAACTTTTCCTAAATTTGAAAAAAGTTCTGGTTATTTTTGAGTTTACATACCATTGCGGTAATACAAATTCAAAATTGAGTCCATTTTCTTATGACCTTTTAAGATCGATTCCAATTTATTCTGAATTTCAGCCGAAATTAGATCCTTCAGGGGTTGTTCCACTTTATCAAAATGTGCTAATGCCTCTTCGAGATCTGCATCCCATTCTTTGTGAAAATGCAACAAATCATCCGGATAAACAGTGGTGCGAACGGTCCCTTCATCTTTAGCTTCAAAAGCTTCGGTAATATTCAAATAACCGTAATCATCTGTGAGTTCCTCCCCGGGAAGTATGTCACGCACCGCAATTTCAAAATCGTAAGCTGTAGAAATACAATTAGACTTAAAACTGTGATTTACATATTTGGCGAGGTCCCAACAAAGGATAAAATTCCCCTTATTGTTCCTAAAAGAATATTTATCGATCATTTGTTGAGATAATTTTTGCATCTTCCCTACCTGCTTCGCGGTATATATCTGGTCCAGTTCATCTTGCACCCAGGTAATTGCACCTTTTGGAATAATTTTTTTGGCTACCACGCCATACCCAATTTCTACACTAATAAACTGGATTTCCGTATCAGGATGCATCATAATTCTCAGAAATTAATATCCTAATGTATGAAATTTCCGAATTGATTATTAAAAAATATCATGTTTCGAAATTGAAACTTTAGAAAAGAGCAAGCCTAAAATTTCTCCAAAGCCGCTTCAATACTTTTATAAACTTTCTCAAGTTCCGCATCAGAAATAATAAAGGGCGCCAAAATATATATTGTATTTCCAAGCGGACGCAGGAATACCCCAAAATCCATAAAATGTTTAAACAGCTGATTCCGAACTTCCCCGTAGCGTTCCATTTTCAGGTCCAGATCAAAAGCATAAATCACTCCCAGTTGCCTTGTATTGGTGACTTTTGGATGATTTTTGATCCGATTGTTAAAATCCTGATGTGATTTAGTGATCCGGGAAATATCCTTTTGGATTTCCTCTGAATTCAACAATTCAATTCCCGTCAAAGCTGCCGTGCAGGCCAACGGATTTGCCGTATAAGTATGACCGTGAAACAATCCTTTTGAGAGTTCGTCTGAATAAAAGGCGTCAAAAACATTCTGAGTACAGGAAGTTACAGCCATTGGCAAAAGTCCTGCAGTTAAAGCTTTGGACATACACATAATATCCGGAAGCGTATTCATATATTCTGAAGCGAAGTTCTTACCCGTTTTTCCAAAACCCGTCATAACCTCATCTGCCACACAAATTATTTCGTGTTCCCTGCAAATTTTTAGGATCTCATTTAAACCATCGGAATCATGCATTTTCATCCCGGCAGCACCTTGCATCAGCGGTTCATATATAAATCCGGCGATTCTATGTTCGGAAATTAAATGCTTTAGCTTCTGAAGCACTTCCGTATTATTTTCACCGGAGGGAGTCGGGATCCTAACCACTTTGATGAAATGATCTTCAAAAGCCCCGTTGTAAACCGACAATCCCGAAACCGACATCGCGCCGAAAGTATCGCCGTGAAAGCTTTCTTCAAAAGCGAGCATCACCTTGCGGTCATGGCCAAGGTTGTGATGATATTGCAAAGCCATTTTTATCCCGATCTCTGTTGCAGTAGAACCATTATCGCTAAAAAATAATTTCTGCTGGTTATCAGGCAATATTTCAATTAAAGCTTCTGATAATTTAATTGCAGGTTCGTGGGTGAATCCGCTAAAAACCACCTGATCCAGCTGCTGCATTTGCGCAGTGACTTTTTTCGTGATATACTCATTGCAATGCCCATACATACAAGTGTACCAGGAAGCTATCCCATCTATATATTCCTTCCCGTTCTCATCGTATAAAATTGCTCCTTTTGCCTTTATAATTGGCAGGATTCCCGGCGACAATTTATGTTGGGTCAATGGATGCCAAATGTGTATTTGATCGCGTTGAGAAAGGGAGGTCTGTTCTTTATTTTTTCCAACCATAGTGATGGAAGATTTATTTGTATTCTTAATTATATCTGACATAATATATTTTTATTAGACCTCACAGGTCTCAAAGACCTGTGAGGTCTATACCAATTTATTTTTGAATCCTTCGGCGTATTCCTTGACCACATTTTTATCAAAATACGGCTCGTTATCAATTCTTCCAAGACAAGAAACTCCCGTCATTTTTAAGATGACACTTTCGGAAGAATCATTTTTTTCTCCGTTAAAAATAATTCCGAAGATATTCAAACCGCGATTCTTTAATGCTTCCAAAGTTAACAGTGTATGATTTATACTTCCCAGATAATGTCTGGAAACTACAATTATTTTATCTGAAGGTTTTATCAGATCTGCAATTGTCTCTTTGGAACTAATAGGAACTAAAAGTCCGCCGGCGCCTTCAATTACAAGATCATTTGAAGTTTTTGGCCTTTTAATTTTTGCTGAAGTGATTTTAACTCCATCAATTTCGGCCGCGGCATGAGGACTCATTGGGGTTTGCAGCTCAAAACTGTTAGGATGAAAAACGGTTTTATTATTCGAGACCAGATTTTTTACTTTATGGGTATCGCTATTACCCAATTCTCCCGCCTGAATTGGTTTCCAGTAATCGGCTTTCAAAGCCTCGGTGATAATTGCAGAGACAATCGTTTTCCCAACCTCTGTTCCAATTCCTGTAATAAAATATGTGTTCATGAGATTGAATTATGATTTTTAAGTTAGTGTCAATTCTGTCCGCATTTTTATCTAAAAAATTTGAAATCCAAAAATAGCCACTAATGCACGAATATTAAATTATTTAAGCGCAATTAAACATATTTTTATTCGTGCATTCGTGGCTAAAAAACTGTTGAATATTGATCCCTCCGGAAAGTTCAATAATTCTTAATCGAAAGAAATCAATTCACTAATTTAACTAGGATCTTTAATACTCCCGAAATTTCCTCCCGGGAATTAAAACTGTGCAGGCAAAATCGCAGGCGTTCTTTCCCTTTAGGAACCGTAGGCGATAAAATGGGTTTTACATTGTAACCTTCCGCTTCCAGTTTTGAGGCAGCGTTTTTTACCTTTTCATTTCCCGGAATAATACAAGATTGAATTGCGGAATTGCTCTCGGTAAAAAATGATTGAAGCTTATTTGTGACAATTTCAGCTTTAAAAAATTTGATGTTTTGTTTTAGCTTTTTTATTTCCGGTACTTCGACTTGCTCAGGATTTACTTCGGCAAGCTCGGGTTTATTTTTTATATATTGATAAGATGCCAGAATTGTAGCCACACTATGCGGCGGTAAGGCTGTAGTATAAATAAAACTTCGGGCAAAATTTACCAGGTATTCTTTTAAAGCGGCGCTTCCTAAAATTGCCGCTCCGTGACAGCCCAGGGCTTTCCCAAAGGTGATAATTCTGGCAAAAACCTTATCCTGGATTCCCAATTCCTGTACCAGCCCAGCTCCATCTGAACCAAAGACTCCGGTGGCGTGAGCTTCATCAACCACCAAAAAACACTTTTGTTTTTCGGCAAATTCAGCCAAGGTTCTTAAATCGGGAATATCGCCATCCATGGAAAAAACCGATTCAGTGACGATATAAATTTCAGAGTCGTTGTTTATGTTTCGACTGCGCTCAATATGGCCGCGCAGATCTGCAATATCGTTGTGTTTAAATTTATAGGCTTTGGCGCGGCTCATAGAAATCCCGTCGCGAATGGAGGCATGCGCCAATTCATCATAAAAAATAAGATCACCGCGTTGGGGCACGCTTGAAAAAAAACCAATATTGGCATCATAGCCCGAATTGAATAGCAAAGCGGA
>JBDNHN010000434.1:0-3463 GCA_041688725.1 Gillisia sp. | reverse complement strand
GACCGTTTTTTGTCAGCATCCGTTGACGAAAACCATGAGTACGCTTGCGCTTGATACGGCTTGGTTGATAAGTACGTTTTGACATATTTTTTCTTCCTTTTCAGATCGGTTATGACGAACTGTCTCTTTAAACACATATATAGATAATCAGTCAAGAAAAATAGTATTTATTATTGCAAAATATATATTTTTCTAGAAATTATTTTCTCTCTTTTTTTCGTACACAGCCCCTTATGTTTATTAGTTTTTAAAGATTTAAACATAGTAGTAATAATAGGGCCTGTTTATTCTTGATAAACTCTATAAGTTATTGAAAATATTGTTATAATTATAATATAAGGTTGTTTATTAAGTTGATGATAAAAGTATAGAAAATGTGAATTATAAATAAAAATATACTTATCCACAATTCATCACGCGATAAGCAAACAAGTTAAACCTGAATATTATTTGAATTTACTTATTAGATTATTTTATGTGAGTATTCTTAAGGTCGGGTTTTATTTGTTTATTGCAGGGTTATTTTCTGCTGACTATATTAATTATTAATAATTATTGAAAAGCTATTAATAATGCCCTCGCAAATTCTCTTATTCTGGTTTTTACACTTCAATAATATTAGTAAGTTATGAAGCGTAAAAAAGGCGTTTTTTGACTTTTTGCGAGTGCATTATTTCTGGGCAAGAAAAAAAAACTACAAACGAAGCCGTTATCATAAACTCCTTGGTTACATCAGCCAGGAAGCGTACGGAGCTAAACTGGTAGAATACTGAGCGTCCGTTGTTGTGGGGCAAGATCAGTTATCTTATGTAATGACAAGCCTTGTCTCTGAAGGGGATAAGCTTGCAAAATAAAGGCTGTTTTGCTAGCCTGTATCTGCTTTGCGTTAACCCAATTAAAACCGTATTCATCTTATCAACAGTTGTTGATAAGATGTTTATCAAAAGGATCCTGCACCATGCAAACAAACCTATGGGAGAAGGTTGTGCTTCGACTCGAACAGGAGTTGAACAGTCACAATTTTAATACGTGGATAAATCCCATACAATTCGAATCGATAGATGATCTTATATTAAATATATCAGTTCCAAATAAATTTTTTTCTGATTGGATTAAAGATAATTACAAATTTAAAATTGAAAAAATCATTAATTCAATTACAAATAAAAATTATTTAATAACAATAAATATTTCAAATATCAAACTAAAGATTGAAAATAAAGAAAAAAATTTTAAAATTGAAAATAATATTGAAAAAAAAATAACAAATAATACACTCAATAATAAATATACATTTAATAGTTTTGTTGCTGGAACATCAAATCAATTTGCTCATGCAGCAGCCATGGCAGTGGCAAATAACCCTGCAACTACCTACAACCCTTTATTTATATATGGAGGAGTAGGTTTAGGTAAAACTCATATAATTCATGCAATTGGTAATCATATTCACGAAAAAAATAATAATGCAAAAATAGCATATTACAGTTCAGAAAAATTTATGAATGAGTTAATAAATTCTTTAAGATATGCAAAAATGGAGGATTTTAGAAATAAATTTAGGTCAATGGATGTTTTGCTTATTGACGATATTCAATTTATTGCTGGTAAAGAACGAACGCAGGAAGAATTTTTTCACACCTTTAACGCTCTTTATGAATCTCATAAACAAATAATAGTTACATCTGATAAGTTTCCAAAAGAAATACCTGGTTTGGAAGAACGACTTAGATCTCGCTTTGAGTGGGGATTGATCGCTGATATACAAGCACCTGATGTCGAAACTAAACTTGCAATACTTGAAATGAAAGCAGAACAGAATGGAATAAATATTCCAGAGGATGTAGCTTTTTTTCTTGCCAATTCTATAACCAGTAATGTTAGAGAATTAGAAGGTTATTTGGTTCGTGTTGGTGCTTATGCAAGCTTAACATCAACTCCCATAACTATGGAACTAGCTAAAAGCGTACTAAAAGATATTCTTGTTGAACAAAACAGGCAAATTTCAATAGAATCTATACAGAAAATTGTTGCTAATCATTTTAATATCAAAACAGTAGAAATTAAATCATCTAAAAGATTAAAAACTCTAGTTTTACCTAGGCAGATAGCAATGTATATTTCGCGTAAAATGACAGCTTGCTCTTTCCCTGAAATAGGAAACAGATTTGGTGGCAAGGACCACTCAACTATAATTCACGCCATGAAAAAAATTGAACAGAAGATGGAAGAAGATGTTCAATTAAAAAACACCATCGAACGGTTAATGGAAAATATGCGTGCTTAAATTAATGCCTAAAATACTATCATTAATATATTTATTTTTTTGAAGGAGCAAGGATGCAATTTAAAATAGAAAAAGCAGTTTTTTTAAGGGCATTAAGTCAGGTTCAAGGAATTATTGAAAAAAAACATACAATACCGATACTTTCCAATGTCCACATAAATGCGAATGATGGTCAAATAACTTTGACCGCGACTGACTTAGAAATTGGAGTGCGGTCTAATTTTGCTGCACAAGTGATAAAAGAGGGTAAGGTCACAGTCTCAGCTAAAAAATTATTTGAAATAATAAGAGAACTACCAGATCGAGAAATAGTGTTTAAGGCAAAGGAAAATTGTTGGATTGAAATTAATTGCGGAAAATCTACATTTAATCTTGTTGGATTATCCTCAGAAGAATATCCAAAATTTCCAAAAATAAAATTTGACAACTTGCTGAATTTTAGTTCGGTAATTTTTAACGAAATGATTGATAAAACTATTTTTTCTATATCAAACGATGAAACTAAATATAATTTAAATGGAATTTTTATTAAATACGAAAATTCCAAATTATCAATGATTTCAACCGATGGACATAGGCTGTCTTACAGTTATACCGATATTTCAGACGAATTTAAGTTTTTTGAAAAAGGTTTAATTTTACCTAAAAAAGGTATCTATGAACTTAGGAAAATAATCAACAAAGAAAATGAAAATTTAAAAATAGGAGTAGTGGATAACAATTTCATTGTTATTGATGATAATACAGTATTAATTATGCGTTTAGTTGATGGTGAATTTCCAGATTACAAAAGAGTTATTCCAGAAAAATGCGAAACAACTTCTATTATTAACAAAGAAGAATTTTTTCATGCTTTGAAAAGAATATCTATTCTTTCTAGTGAAAAGACAAAAGGTATCAAAATTAGCTTTGAAAACAACAAAGCAGTTCTTACATCTTCAAACCCTGACCTTGGAGATGCCAGGGAGGAAATCGATATAACTTATTCTGGCCCTGATATATCTATAGGTTTTAATTCTAGATACATATTAGATATTCTACAGGCAATTGATGAAAGTTTTATTGAATTTCATTTAAAAGATAATTTGTCTCCCGGAATGATTGAACCAGAAAAGAATAAAAAATTTACTTCGGTTATTATGCCAATGCGGTTGTAGATGTTAATAGAAAATTTAG
>JBDNHN010000433.1:0-2162 GCA_041688725.1 Gillisia sp. | reverse complement strand
TGCGTAAAATTTTATCGGCAAAATTTATCCCGCCAAAAGATTGTATGTTTTCTTGTGAATATGTACATTTCATCTGCAAGAATGTTTTCACCCAAATAGGTGAAAATAATTGAAAGGGAAAAGTCTCTGAAGCATTGTTTTCATTGACTTTTCCACTTTCTTATTAACAATGGCTTGCGGATTTAAGGAAAAACATTATTGATCGGAAAAAGTTAGACTATTATTTATAATTTTTCATCAGCAGAATTCCCTTCTTTTTAGGCGTGGTCCTTTAAGTTTTCAGGCACTCCTGTTTCGCGGGGATTCATAGGATCATTACTCCACTCAAACCAGCCGCCATCAAAAACCGAAACTTTTGGCCATCCCATGAGCCATGCGTTGAACCAGGCCTCGCTGCCACGCCAACCGGTACCGCAGTAAAAGGCAAGGTGTTTATCTGGGGTGATGCCGTTACTTTTCCAAATTTCTGCAATTTCGTGGAATTCACGCGTGGTTTGATCCAGGTTTCGGTAATTCTCCATATGATAGGCATCACTGCCACAGTCGGCAAAAATTGCCCCGGGGATTCGGCCTTTGGCCTCAATATAATTATAACCACTCACTTCCCCGATGTATTCAGGATAACTGCGAACACAAACAAGTTCAGCGTTCCGGGCTGCCAGCATTTCTTTGGCTTCAGGAATATCTACGGCCAGTTCCGGCTTAGCGGGAATTTGTGAGCCAAAATCAGGACACGGTTTTTTGGGTACATCTATCATACTTTCCTCAAACCCCGCATCCTTCCATGACTGATATCCGCCGTTGAGCACCCTCACATCCTTAACGCCCGCATACATCATGATAAATGCATTTCGGATTGCGCCAATATCCCCGGCAGCACTCCCGGGAAAATCGTCTTCATTATCGGGGAACATGAATTTTCCATATAAAACAACCGTAGTATCTGCAGTAATTCCATGTTCTTCCAGTGCCCTTTTTAATTCTTCAGGACTGCGGCGATTCCAGGTTTCAGGAGATTCCAATGCATTGGTGTCCATGTCAATAGCGCCGGTTATGTGGCCGC
This sequence comes from Gillisia sp., assembly GCA_041688725.1. Classification (GTDB taxonomy): domain Bacteria; phylum Bacteroidota; class Bacteroidia; order Flavobacteriales; family Flavobacteriaceae; genus Gillisia. The sequence continues at coordinate 1,099 of JBDNHN010000433.1, read as the reverse complement.
TCAAATATGCGTCGCGGTTACGGTAGTGGGAATGCACAACTATAAACCTATCATTATTATATTCTGCAGGTTTTTCCCCGGATATCAGTTTGTTCAACCATTCGGCAGAAACCAGGTGACGGTAGTTTGGCAAACTCAACATCGGAAGAGAATCATTAGGTACCCATTCTGTTAAAAAATCCTTGTAGATTTCAATATTTCTGTAGCCGGCTTTTAAAAAAGTTTCTGCTACTTTTTTGACATTTTCTAAAGTATATCCGTACAACACCAGTTCGTCTGCCGGCAGGAGATCCTTATGCCTAACAATTTCTATCCAGTCCATATATTTTGTCCATTTCACCGGCAGGGATTTTGCTCCTTTAATATGCCCTCCCCTTGGTTCTCCCTGCATTTTCCATCCGTTAAATGCATCAACCGATCTTATATCTATAATTTTTGCCCCTGCAACTGCACGTTCAATTAATTCTTTCGTATTGATTAGCCTAAATCTCGTCATTGAAATATGTTCTTTAAATTATGAATTAAAATAAATGTTGCAATCTATAAATTTTTGAACGCCAAACCTCCTGTTTTCAAAGCATTGAGAACTTCTTCTTCTCCGGAAGATCCGTAAGAAAAACCAACAATAAAACAAGCTAGTTTAAAAGTAAGCCTAAAAAATGAACGGTTAAAATTGGACAGCGCTTTTTTTATTAATTTATGTTCACTAAACCTTCCTTCTCCGGAATCCCAGTTATTGCAAACATTATTTTTTCCTAAAAACCCCCCGCATTTCCCTCACCAAAACCATCAAAATCTCACAAACCATTCCTGCCAACAATACAAATAATGCTTTCATAATTTCGATGATTTAATTAAGCTGTTCATTATTGAAACTGCCAGTGCTTTTAGATTGGAATTTTCAGACAAATATTCCGCCTCATCCCAATTGGACAAAAAACAAAGTTCTATCAAGATTGATGGGCACGATGCGATTGTTTCCCGCAGCACCTGAAAATTTGAAAATTTCACCCCTCTTGATTTGATCCCGAAATTGCTTGTTATTCCGTAATGGATCTGGTGGGCAAGGTAAATTGACTGCCGGAGATTCTGGGAAAGG